>NZ_JBIIAY010000144.1:0-6959 GCF_044239655.1 Brevundimonas sp. | reverse complement strand
AACAATATGGGCAGCGGCAACGATGCCGTCGGTGCTGAGATCGCAGCGTTTCTCGACACCCTGGACGCTGGAAGGTCGACCGCAAATCCGGCCGAAATGCGCAAGGGGCGACTTTAAGACTGTTTGGAAATCATACTATTTGCGTTTAAGCGAAAAGGCGGCATAGTCGGCGTCAACGGGTCACGGGCATCAAGCCCGGACCATCAAGGGGAGGATGCCATGTTCGTGTCACGATACAGGTCCGCGTATGCCGGCGCGTCAGCGCTGGCCTTGTTCGCCGCATTGGCGGTTCCGTCGCTCGCGTCTGCTCAGTCCAACCCCACTCCTGCACCCAGCAGCTCACAGGAGCCTGAAGAGTCAGCCCTCGAGGACATCGTCGTCACAGGCACCAGTATCCGGGGCGTCGCAGCTGCGGGGTCGCCCACGATCGGCGTCGATCGCGACGACATCGTCGCCAGTGGATCCAGCAACGTCAGTGATGCGACCCGCCTACTGCCCCAGGTCTTGAACCTCGGTGCAGATGAAAGCCGCAACAGCTTCAGCGGTGGTGCCCAGGATGCCGCCGCCAACTCGACCGCCGTGCGCAGCGCCAACCTGCGCGGCATCGGGCCGGAAGCCACCCTGATGTTGCTGAACGGTCGCCGCCTGGCTCCCAACGGCGTGATCAAGGCGCTCGGCGACCTTGACCAGATTCCGTCAGCCGCCCTGCAACGCATCGAGGTCGTCACCGATGGTGCCTCGGCCATCTATGGCTCGGACGCCGTGGCCGGGGTGGTCAATCTGATCACCCGCCGGAACTGGGATGGCGCAGAAACCACCGCGCGCTACGGCTTCGCCGATGCCCTGTCCCAGTTCCAGTTCAGCCAGACCTATGGCCGCACCTGGGATCGCGGCGGCCTGTTCATCGCGTATGAGCACAATGAGCGCAGCAACCTGTCGGGCGCCGATCGCGACTTCGCCAGCCAGAACCGCACCGCGCGGGGCGGCTCCGACGCCCGCCCCTTCACCGCCGCCCCCGGCAACGTCGTCGTCGGCGGCGTGCGCTACGGCCTGCCCAACACCAACGGCGTGGGCGTCACCTCGGCCCAGCTGCTGACGACCGCCAACCGCTACGACGAAGCGGCGGCCAACGATCTGCTGCCGGAACAGACCCGCGACACCCTCTTGTTCAACATCAACCAGCAGGTTACCGACCGGCTGGAGTTCTGGTACGAGGGCTTTTACACCAAGCGCGACTACGACCTGGCGGCCCCCCCTGCCCTGTTCAGCCTGACGGTTCGCAACACCAATCCGTATTTCGTCGGCCCGGTCGGCGCGACTGCGGCGACCGTAGAGTACCGCCTGCTGGACGACGACGATTCCCACTCGACAGGCTTCGAAAACGCCCAGCAAAACGCAGTTGGCCTGAATGTCGATCTGGGTCACGACTGGCGTCTGGTCGCCTACGCCGCCCACAGCATGAGCCGCGGCTTCCAGGATCGGAAGAACGTCATCAACAACGCCGCCCTGACGGCGGCGTTGGCGTCGACCAACCCGGCGACGGCGTTCAACCCGTTCGGCAACGGGACGTTCAACCGGACCAACAATGCGGCCCTGCTCGACATCATCGACGCCAACCGAGCGACGTTCGGCACCAACATTACCCAAGATCTGTCGGCCAAGGTCGACGGTCCGCTGTTTGATCTACCGGGCGGCACCGTGCGAATGGCACTGGGCGGCGAGTTCCACGACAACGCCTTCCGTCAGACCCTGCTGGCAACTAATGTTCTAGCCACGGGCGCGACGACGACCAAGAAGGTCTTCAACCAGCGCACGATCAGCTCGGTGTTTGGCGAAATCTTTGTGCCGATCATCAGCGAAACCAACGCCCTGCCTCTGGTCCAGCGCCTGGAGCTCTCAGTCGCCGGCCGGTACGAGGACTATTCGGATTTCGGCACCACGACCAACCCCAAGGTCGGCGTGATCTACTCGCCGGGCTACGACCTGAATTTCCGCGCCACCTACGGCACCTCTTTCCGCGCCCCGTCGCTCGTCGACAGCGCGGCGCAGATCCTCAATATCTTCGTCCAGAATATCACCGATCCGACGTCCGGAACGGGGACCACCCGCGGCATCTTCTTCAACGGCGGCAACAACGACCTGGGCCCGGAAACGGCCAAGACCTTCTCCGGTGGCTTCGACTGGACGCCCGAGTTCCTCGACGGCTTCAACCTGTCGTTCAACTACTACAGGATCGAGTACGAGAACCGTATCGACGTCGCACCGGGCAATGCCCTGGCCCAGGGCACGGTTTATTCGGCCCTGATCCGCCGCCGCCCTGCCGCCACGGACGTCGCCGGCAACGCGGCTTTCAATGCGCTGGTCGCATCCTATTTCGCCAGCCCCGACCTGCAGAACCCTGTGGAGCCGGTCGCCAACATCAACGTCGTGCTGGACGGTCGTCGCCAGAACCTCGGCACGCTGAACCAGGACGGCTACGACATCTCGGCCGGCTATGCGTTCGATACCGATTTCGGGGACTGGCGGGTCGGCGTCGATGTGGCCAAGATCCTGACGGTCGAGCGCCAGGGCGCAGCGGGCCTGCCGGTCGTGGACGTGCTGGACACTATCGGCAACCCCGTCGATCTGCGCGTGCGCGGCTCGCTGAGCTGGAACATGGGCGGCTGGTCGGCGAACGCGTTCGCCAACTATACCGACAGCTATCGGAACACCGCCATCACGCCCAACGTCATGGTCGACAGCCTGACGACCTATGACTTGACCGCGTCCTACAGGTTCGAGGGCGAAGGTATGGCCAACGGTGTCCGGGTCTCGGTCAATGCCCTGAACGTGTTCGACGAGGATCCACCCGTCGCCCTGAACGGCACGGTCTCCTGGGACAGTCAGGCGGCGTCGGCGATCGGGCGCTTCATCTCGTTCGAAATCTCCAAGAGCTGGTGATCTCACATCGGTTCTCCCAGGAGTAACTTGACGGCGAGCCGGGCGTGTCCTGGCTCGCCGCTTTTTTTCAGAGCCTGCCCATGACCCGCGCCATCGCCGCCCTGTTCGTCCTGTTCGCCCTGTGTTTCCCGCCAATGTCCGTACGGGCTCAATCAGGTTTCAATGAAGGCCCAGCCAAGCCAGAGTTTTCGGAGCAGGTCGCGACATCTTTCCACCTGACGATGCGCGATGGACTGAAGATCGCGGTGTCGCTGCACAGGCCGTCGGTAAACGGCGTGCCCGTCGAGGGGCCCCTCCCCGTCATCTGGCACCACGCCCTCGACATCGAGGCGGCGGGCACGCGTCCAACCGGCGAAGGCCCGGACGCCCGACGCCCCCTCTCCGACCTGACCCGCTTCGGCTATGTTGTGGCCATCGCCGCGCGCCGGGGCAACGGTGCTTCCTTCGGCACCCGCCGCGGTTACGAGGACTTCACCGAAGGCTTCGACGCCTATGAGATCACGGAATGGCTGGCGGCCCAATCATGGTCGACCGGCAACGTCGGCATGTACGGCTGCTCGAACACCGGGGAGGCGGCGATGCACGCGGTCGTCGCCCGGCCGCCGCACCTGAAGGCTGTCTTCGCCGGCTGCTTCGCCTGGGACCGCTATGATGGCCACACGCGCGGCGGCATCATTTCGCAGTACGGCACAGGCCCGACCCGCACCGTCGAGGACGACCTGCGCGCCATGCCCGTCCAGGGCGACGAGGACCGGGTCCTATTGCGCCAGGCGGCCGAGGAACACGTCGCCTCGACCAACCTGCTGGCCCTGATGCAGTCCATGCCCTATCGCGACAGCTGGTCACCGCTGGTCATGGCCCGCTTCTGGGGCGAGGTCAGCATCGGTGCCTATCTGAGCCAGGTCCGCGACGGCGGGGTGCCGATCTACATCCAGGGCGGCTGGTATGATGATTTCCGAACCGAAGGATTGATTACTCTGGCCAACCTGCCCGGCCAGGCGCGGATGATCATCGGGCCCTGGCGTCACTGCCTGAATCCCGGGTTCGACCTGCAGGCTGAACAGGTCCGGTTCTTCGACCACTATCTGAAGGGCAAGGACACGGGCATCCAGAACGACGACCCGATCCAATACTTCACCATCAACGCGCCCGAAGGCCAGCAGTGGCGCAGCGCCAAGGCCTGGCCGCTGCCTGACACGAACAACCGGCGACTGTTCCTGGCCGGGGATGCGTTGGGCAGCGAACAGCCCCGCGCCGCAGGCTCCCGTGCGCTCATCGTCGATTACGCCCCGGTCTGCCCGCCCGATCCGGTCGCGCCGAACTTCGGCCCCTTCGCCCAACCGTGTCGCTCCTCTGCGGCCAGCGTGACCGTCGCCGCCCGCACCTTCGCGACCGACACCGAGGTCACCGGCAATCCCATTGCCGACCTCTGGATCTCGTCCACATCGCCCGAGCAGCCTGTCTTCGCCTATCTGGAAGACGTCGCGCCGGACGGGACCGTCACCGTGGTCAGCGAGGGCCGTCAACGCGCGTCGCTGCGCCACGTCGTCGAGGCTCCCTGGAACACCATGGGCACCCCGTGGCGCCGGTCGTGGGCCGAAGATCACCAGCCGCTGGTCGCCGGCACGCCGGTCAAGGTCTCGTTCGATCTTCTGGCCGTGTCCTACGTCTTCAAGGCCGGCCACACCCTGCGGGTCAGCATCACCGGATCGGACGCGCGTGAGCGGGCCCGGGTCGAGGTCGCGCCTGCCCCGACCCTGAGCGTCCACTTCGGCGGCGACACGCCCTCCAGCGTCGTCATTCCGTTCCGTCCCACGACGGGTTAGTCCAGACCATGGCCGACGCCTTCAAACTGTACATGACCGGCGACCTCGTCCTTGACGAGCCGCAGGCCGATACCTTCTTCGATCCGGCGCGCGCGATGCTGGCCGAAGCCGACCTGCTGATCGGCCATGTCGAGGTGCCCCACACGTCGCGTGGCGTGGAATCGATCGGGGACATCCCCGCCCCCGCCAGCGATCCCGAGAACCTGCGCGCCATGGGCCGCGCCGGTTTCCACATGGCCAGCCTGGCCGGAAACCACATCCACGACCGGGGGGCCGAGGGCATCGCCGACACGATCGCCAACCTGACCGGACAAGGCATCGTCTCGGGCGGAGCGGGACTGACCCTGGCCGAGGCTCGCCGGCCGGCCCTGACGACACGCGCGGGCAAACGGGTGGGCCTGCTGAGCTACAATTGCGTCGGGCCGCGCGAAGGCTGGGCGGGTCCGAAGAACGCGGGCTGCGCCTATCTGAAGATCATCAGCCACTACGAACCTGAGGGAGCCAATCCCGGCGGTCCTCCCAGGGTCTATACGTTCGCCGAGCCGGACACGGTCGAGGCGATGCAGCGCGACATCGCCGCCCTTCGCGATCAGGTCGATGTCCTGGTCGTCGCCCTGCACAAGGGGGTCGTCCACACCCCGGCACACATCGCCATGTACGAGACCGCCGTGTCCCGCGCCGCGATCGACGCGGGGGCCGACATCGTCATCGGCCACCACGCCCACATCACGCGCGGCGTTGAGATCTGGCGCGGCAAGCCGATCTTTCACGGTCTGGGAAACTTCGTAACCGTCACGCGCGCCCTGTCGGTCGAGGGTAATGCCAGCCCGGAACGCCGGGCCTGGGCCGAGCGGCGAAAGGTCCTGTTCGGGTTCGAGCCCCTGCCCGACTACCCCCTCTATCCATTCCATCCGGAATCGCGGAACGGGATGGTCGCCGCCTGCCACATCGCGACCGACGGCACGATCAGCGCGGGCTTCCGGCCGTTCTGGATGCTGCCGGGCGGCCAGCCCCAGGCCCTGGGTCAGGACGACAAGGGTCGCGAGGTCGCCGACTACATCATCGGCATCACCCGGAAAGCCGGCTTCAAGACCGAGTTCGCCTGGGACGGCGACCGCGTCGTTTTCGACACGGCCTGACTCCATCCGACGTCAGTCGATATTCTTGCGCTCGACCGTCCACCGGTCGTCGGTACACAGGCGGCAGTCCGCGCCGACGAAGGTCCGGCTGGCCGCCGTGTCGCCCAGCAGCTGCCAGTTCAGCCAGTCCTTCATGACTCCGGCATAGTCGCCCCCGCGCGGCTCGCGGTAGGTTCCCCCGTGGCCCGTACCGATGTCGGCATGGAAGATCGGAACGCCGTCGATGGCCTGGAAGTCGAGGATCGCGTTGGGTTGGGCCTGGTCCGTCGGGCCGCCGGATACATAGAGGATCGGCGTATGGATCCGCTTCAGATCGTCGATACCCGCCGGCCGATAGCTGCGGCCGGTGCGGGTGTCGTCGGCGGGCGGGGTGCGGATGATGCCGCTGTTGCCGATGATGGCCGTCGTCACGCGGGGATCGTCGGCCGCAGCGATGGCCTGAAGCCCGCCGCAGGAATGGCCGATGACAGCGATCTTGTCGGTCGCGATATGCCCTTCGAAGCGGCCCCCCGTGACGTCGTTCTGGGCGATCACCCAGTCGATGGTCTCCAGCAACTGGGCCGTCCGATTTTGGGTGGCGATCTGCATCACACCTCCCCCACCCCCCGGCGTCATCGGCGCGTCTGCGCCTTCGATGATCGGACCGCCGGTCACGACCAGATAGCCGTAGGACGCCAGCTCACCCAGGAACTGCGGTGTCATGTTTCCGACGTTCAGACACGCTCCGGCTCCATGGGCCACCAGGGGCAGCGGGTGGCCGACGGCGGCCATGTCCGCGGGGCGGTAGAGGGTGTGGTCCGCCAGCGAAGGATCCATTTCCATCACGACGGGATAGGGCCCGCCAAGACCCTCGACGGCGACCGGCGGCGCGCTCAGGGGCGGATTGGCGATCTGGGCCTGCGCGACCCCCATGCCCGACAGGCTGAGCAGCGCGACGGTCAACAGCAGTTCGGCCTTCATGGGACATCCTCCGGAGGTCGCCCGTACTGCTCCGATGGCAACGAGCGTTCAACTATATACTGTATGCATCACTTACGATCGGCAAGCGTCGGAT
>NZ_JBIIAY010000143.1:0-7018 GCF_044239655.1 Brevundimonas sp. | reverse complement strand
CCTGCGCGAGTGGTGACGCCCGCCAAACCCTTGCAGGCCCTGAAAAACTCCGAGACCGGACAATACGGAGGCCGTGCCGTGCCACGCCACTGGACGCCGCATCGACGCGCGTGGCATTAAGACTTGCCGGATCGCCCTGCAGCGGGCATCGGCGGCCGCCTCCCTCTCAGCTGATTCAGCGAGCCCGATGAGTTCTTCCAGCCCAGCGGTCGCACCCGATCTCGTCGTGGTGCGTGATGTCTCGAAGACCTATGGCGCGCGCAAGGCGCTGGATGGCGTGTCCGTGCGCGTCGCGGCCGGAGAGATGGTCGCCCTGATCGGGCCGTCGGGATCGGGCAAGTCCACCCTGTTGCGCTCGATCACCGGCCTTCATCCGATCGACGGCGGTGCGGGGACGATCCAGGTCTTCGGGGAGACTGTGCAGAAGGACGGTCGCCTGACCGGCCAGATCCGCGCCGCCCGCGCCCGCCTGGGCATGATCTTCCAGCAGTTCAATCTGGTCGGCCGCCTGAGCCTGTTCTCCAACGTCATGCTGGGGGCGCTGGGGCGTATTCCGACGGCCCAGGGGTTGTTCGGCCTGTGGCCCGCCGCCGACAAGGCCAAGGCCATGGCCGCCCTGCACCGGGTCGGGGTCTCCGACTACGCCGCGCAGCGCGCCAACACCCTGTCGGGCGGCCAGCAGCAGCGCGGCGCCATCGCCCGCGCCATTGTCCAGGGTGCCCAGGCGATCCTGGCCGACGAACCGGTCGCCTCGCTGGATCCCGTCTCGGCGCGCAAGGTCATGGAGATCCTGGTCGAGCTGAACCGGCGCGACGGCCTGGGCGTCATCGTCACCCTGCACCAGGTCGATTACGCGATCCGCTATTGCGAGCGGGTCATCGCCCTGAAGGCCGGCAAGATCGTCTATGATGGCCCGGCCACCGGCCTGGACACCAGGACCCTCATCGACATCTATGGTCCCGAGTTCGAGGACGCGTTCTGGGAAGCCAAGGCATGAGCCGTACACTCATCTCCCGCCGCCTGCTGGGTCTGGCCGGTGCCGCCGTCGTCGCCCTGGGGCTGTCGTCATGCGGCGGCGGTGACGAGAAGGCCGGCGGCGCTCCGACCGAGATCACCTTCTCCATCCTTTCGGCCGAGGGGCAGGCCTCGGCGGGACCACTGTGGCAGCCCTTGCTGGACGACATGAGCAAGGAGACGGGCGTCACCGTCAAACCCTTCTTCGGCTCCAACTATACCGTTCTGGTCGAGGCCATGCGCGGCGGCCAGACCCAGGTCGGCTGGTTCTCGGCCAAGCCGGCGCTGGAAGCCGTCGATCGCGCCGACGCCGAGGTCATCGCCCGCACGGTCAACAAGGAGGGGCTCGATTCCTATCGCTCGACCCTGATCGTGCGCAAGGATTCAGGCATCACCCTGGACCAGGTCCTTGCCTGCGGGAAACGGTTCGATTTCGGTATCGGCGATGCCCAGTCCACCTCGGGAACCCTGGCCCCCATGGCCTTCCTGTTCAATCCGCGCGGCATCAATCCCTCGGCGTGCTTCAAGACCGTGCGCTCTGCGAACCATCAGGCCAACGCCTTCGGGGTCGCCAACGGCATGCTGAACGTCGCAACCTCGAACACCGTCAACACGGTCTTCATGACCCGACAGAATCCGGCCCTGGCCGCCCAGATCCACGAGATATGGCAATCGCCGCCGATCCCTGAATCGGGCATCGTCGTGTCCGACGAACTCGATCCGGTGCTCAAGGAAAAGATCCGCGCCTTCTTCCTGGGCTACGGCCAAGGACAGGGCGTCGAGGCTGACCGCCAGCGCCAGGTCCTGGCCGGTCTGGAATACTCTCAGTTCCGCGCCGCCGACGACGGCTATCTCGATCCGATCCGCGTCATGGTCGCCGACCAGAAGCTGGCCGAGGCCAGGGCCAAGGGCGACGCCGCCGCCGTAAGCGCCGCCGAGGCCGAGCTTCAGACCCTGCGCGCCCGCGCCGAGGTCCAGCCTTGACCGCGACGCCCGTGACATCGACCCCGATTCCCAACCCGCCCACCAAGTCGTTGGGGGCCTGGGCGCTCGACATCCTGATCTGGGGCGGGGTGGCCGTCATCCTGATCTACAGCATCAAGGCCGTCGAACTGGGCAATCTGCCGCGCCTGCTCGAGAACAGCGACAACACCGCGCGGTTCGCCAGCGATCTGATCAAGCCCGATTTCGCCGACTGGCGCATCTATGTCGCCAAGATGTGGGAGACGGTCCAGATCGCGCTGTGGGGCACCTTCCTCGCCGTCTTCGCGGCCATTCCGCTGGGGCTGGCGGCCGCCCGCAACATCGCGCCCGTCTGGGTGGTGACGCCGGTGCGGTGGGTCATGAACCTGCTGCGCTCGATCCCCGATCTGGTCATCGGTCTGCTGTTTGTAGTGGCCGTGGGCCTGGGGCCGCTGCCTGGCGTCCTGGCCATCGCCCTGAACACCGCCGGCGTCCTGGCCAAGCTGTTCTCCGAAGCGGTAGAGTCGATCGACAAGGGCCCGGTCGAGGGGGTGCGCGCGACGGGCGCCTCGCCGCTGAACGAAATCGTCTGGGGCGTCATTCCCCAAGTCGCGCCCCTGTGGACTTCGTTCGCCCTGTACCGCTTTGAGTCCAACAGCCGCTCGGCGACCGTACTGGGCCTGATCGGGGCGGGCGGTATCGGCCAGGTCCTGATCGACGGCATGAACTCCTATGCCTTCACCAAGGTGTCGGCCATGGTCATCATCATCGTCATCGCCGTGACCCTGATCGACATGCTGTCCCAGGCGATGCGCAAGCGGCTGCTCTGACTCTCACATCGGTGAAAGCGTCACAAAGCTGATCTAAAGCCTCGCGGATGCTTCACGGAACCGGCTCCATGACCCGAACCCTCCCGACCGTCCTCGCGGTCGCCGGCCTTGCCCTGCTCGCCGCCTGCGACAGCGGGTCGGGTCAGAGGTCGGGCATCTGGGCGGCGGGGTCGTCGACGGTCTTTCCGTTCGCCACCCGCGTCGCCGAGAATTTCGCGCGCAACAATCCGGGCAATGCCAGCCCCCGCGTCGAATCGCTTGGCACCGGTGGCGGTATCCAGGCCTTCTGCCAGGGCGTCGGCCCAACGACCCCGGACATCGCCAACGCCTCGCGTCCGATGAAGAAGTCCGAGTTCGAGCTGTGCCAGAAGAACGGCGTGACCGAGATCGTCGAGCTCAAGATCGGCTATGACGGCATCGTCGTGGCCACGGCCCGCAACGGCAACAGCTTCAATTTCGAGCTGAACGATCTGTACGAGGGCCTGGCCCAGACCGTGCCCGACAAGAACGGCCAGTTCGTCACCAATCCGAAGCGGACATGGCGCGACGTCAATCCCGGCCTGCCGGAACAGCGGATCCAGGTCTATGGCCCGCCCCCGACCTCGGGCACCCGCGACGCCTTCCTGGAACTGGGCATGGCGGCGGGCGGCAAGCTGGTTCCGGCCACCAACGCCCTGGCCAAGGACAGCAAGCGGTTCGAGAGCCTGACCCACACCATCCGCGAGGACGGTGCCTGGGTCGATTCCGGCGAGAACGACAACGCCATCGTCCAGACCCTGACCCGGACTCCCGGTTCTCTGGGCGTGTTCGGGTTTTCCTTCCTCGAACAGAACCTCGACACGGTGAAGGCCGAGACCATCGACGGCGTCATGCCCAGCGTGGACACCATCGCCGACGGCTCCTACCCCCTGGCCCGCAGCCTCTACATCTATGTGAAGAAGGCCCACGTCGGGGTGATTCCGGGGCTGCAGCTCTATGTCGCCGAACTGATGAGCGACGCCTCGGCCGGGCGTGGCGGCTATATGCAGGACCGGGGTCTGGTCCCTCTGCCCGCGCCAGAACTGGCCGAGCAACGCGCCATCGCCATGGCCCTGACGCCGATGTCCGCACCGGCGAAATAGGGCGTCAGGCGGCTTCCCGGGCCTGGGTGGCGGTCGCATCCCGCCGCGCCAGGGCGGTCTCGATCCCGGCCAGAAGGGCCTCGACCTGGATCGGCTTGGCCACGAAATCATCCATCCCGGCCTGCTTGTAGTCGTCGAGCTGGTGGGTCATGACATTGGCGGTCAGGGCGATGATCGGCACATGGGGGCGGCCTTCGGCGCGTTCCTGGGCCCGTATGGCGCGCGCCGCGGTCGGACCGTCCATGACAGGCATCTGAACATCCATCAGGATGAGGTCCCAGGGGCCATCCACCGCGCCGTCCCGCCAGGCCTGAACCGCCTGTTCGCCGTCCTCGACGATATGGGGAACGATGCCGACCTGGCCGAGCAACAGGCTCAGCACCTGCCGGTTCACCGGATGATCTTCGGCCGCCAGGACGCGCAGGGCCCGGCCCGGGTCTGACGGCGTGTCGTGCTCGGCCATGACGGCCGGGGCCGCTTGGGGGCGACGCTGGGCATCGATGCGGATCAACGGAACGTCGAAGGTGAAACGCAGGCCGTGCGGGACCACATGATCGGCGATGATCGACCCGCCCATCAGCAGGGCCAGTTCGCGGCAGATCGACAGGCCCAGACCGGTGCCTCCGTACTTCCGCGTCGTGGACGCATCGGCCTGAACGAATTTGGCGAACAGCTGCTGCATCTGGGCCGGGGTCACGCCCGGGCCTGTATCCTCGACCACCAGACGCAGTCGCCCCGCCACGACACCGGCCGTCATCAACACCCGCCCTGTCTCCGTGAACTTGACCGCATTCGAGATCAGGTTGGACAGGACCTGACGCAGTCGGGTGGGGTCTCCGCTCCAGACGCCGGCCGCCGCGGGCTCGACCCGGACCTCGAAATCCAGGCCCTTGGCTTCGGCAATGACCCGGAACGTCTCCTGCGCCTGGGCGATCAAGGTCTCGAGATCGAACGGCGAAAGCTCAAGCTCCACCTTGCCCGCCTCGATCTTGGCCAGGTCCAGCACATCGTTCAGGATCGTCAGCAGCGCCTGGCCCGACTGTTTCACGACATCCAGACGCTCACGCTGATCGACGGACAGTTCGTCCGCGCTCATGGCCTGGGCCATTCCAAGCACACCGTTCAGGGGTGTGCGGATTTCGTGGCTCATGGTCGCCAGAAAGTCGCTCTTGGCCCGGTTGGCGTCTTCCGCCTGGGCCTGAGCCTTTTCCAGGGCCGAAAAGGTTCGGGCGAAATGCCCCCAGGCCGCGACACAGGCCATCACCATCAGCGCCGTGGCGACCAGCAATTGCAGCGCGAACAGCGGATCGTGATGGATCAGGATCGCCGCGATCGGCAGCAACATCGCGTAGACGGCATGGGGACCGACCGCGGCCCACATCATCAGCCGGGATCCGGGGCTGATGAGCACGGCGCTCAGGATCGCGCCACCGGACAGCAGGCCCGCACAGATCAGCGCCGGCACCGTTCCGGAGAAGATCTCGACGGCGGCGAACATCCCGTAGACGATGTTGCAGATCAGGACGAGCGCCAGGCAGGCTATGGAATAGTGATCGCCGAGACGCCGGGCCACCGGGCCATCCGGCTGGAAACGCTGTTCGATGACCGTCAGCGCCATATAGGTCAGCATCCAGCCGATGGCGAAGGCTGCTCCGGTCAGTGGAAAATAGACGAGGCCGATCACGACAGCGATGCCGATACGCAGCTTCCACTGCCTTGAGCGGTTGACCATCGCCAAGGCGATGTGCCGCTTCTGTTCAGGCGTCATCTGTTGTCTCCCACACGGACAACAGCAGATTGCGGTTCAGAAAACGTAAATTTTCAAGTGGATGCGGTCGGTAGCGCCTACGCCGCCGCGCGCCGCCGTACCCGCGCGATCCGCCTCAACCGCCGCCAGAACCGGCCGCGCAGAGGCTCGGGATAGGGCTCCAGGTTCTCGACGAACTGTTCGGCCGAGGCGCGCCAGCTGAACTTCTCGGCATAGGCGCGCACCGCGCCCCGATCGCATTCCAGGGCCTTCAGACAGGCGACCTTCAGGTCCTCGTCGATGGCACCGGCGTTCGATCCGGGGATGATGTCGATGGGCCCGTGCGCCGGATAGGCTGCCACCGGCGTCCCCGTGCCCATGGCCTCCAGGATCACCAGGCCGAAGGTATCGGTCCAGGACGGAAAGACGAAGACGTCGGCGTCGCGGAAGCACCGCGCCAGTTCTTCGCCGAACCGGGCCCCCAGGAATTTGGCCTCAGGGTACCGTGCCTCCAGGTCCGCCCGCGCCGGGCCGTCGCCGACCACGATCTTGGTCCCCGGCAGGTCGGTTTCGAGGAAGGCCTCGATGTTCTTCTCGACGGCCACCCGCCCGACATTGAGGAAGAAGGGCCGGGGCCAGTCGCCTCCGCCCAGCTGGTCATAGATCCGCTCGAGGTCCGGGTTGAACTGTTCGGTGTCCACGCCCCGCGTCCACGGCGAGACGTTCCTGAACCCGTGCGCCACCAGCTCGTCGCGCAGCGTCGGCGTCGCCACCATCAGCCGCCCCGACGGCTTGTGGAACCACTTCATATAGGCATAGCCGACCTGGACCGGGATCGGGAAACGGGCCGAGACGTACTCGGGGAATTTGGTGTGGTAGCTGGTCGTGAACGGCAGTTTCCACTCCACGCAGATACGCCGCATGGCGATGCCGATCGGGCCTTCGGTCGCGATATGGACCGCCTCGGGCTCGAAGGCGCGCAGCCGTTCGCGGATCTCTTCTTCCGCGCCCAGGGCCAGCCGGATCTCGGGATAGGTGGGGCAGGGTATGGTCTTGAACTGGCTGGGTTCGATGACCTCGACCTCATGACCCATCGCGCGGCATTCGGCCACGGTGCGGGTCAGGGTGCGGACGACGCCATTGACCTGGGGCTCCCAGGCGTCGGTGGCCAGTACGATGCGCATGAGGGCCGGGAGGCTCCGCCGTTATCCAGCCGGAAGCTTTAGCGGGTCCGTGCGACGATGGCGAGACGGATCGCAGCCCTTTCCCGAGCCGCGTCGAAAGGAGTAGAGAGCCGCGATGAACCCACATGTCGCCCCCGCCGTCGCCCTGTCTCAAGACTG
>NZ_JBIIAY010000142.1:0-7038 GCF_044239655.1 Brevundimonas sp. | reverse complement strand
GGGTGCGGCCCGGCGCGATCAGGTTCTGGGGCGTCCTGACCTGATCCAGCCAGTCCAGCGCCTCGGGCAGGCGTTCGAGGAATTTGCGGTCGCCGGTCAGCCGATAGAAGCCGATCATCGAGCGGAGGTTGGTGCCCGTGGTGTGGGTGGCGAAGGCCTGGGGTTCGATGGTGCGGGCGGGGGCGGGTTTCAGGGTGTCGGGGAAATGCTGCAGGCCCCAGGCCGGTTGCGGCATGGGCTGCTGGGTCTTCACATAGATGTCCATGCCTCGCTCAATAGCATCGACCAGACGCGCGTCGTTCGAGCCCAGGGCCTGGTGCGCATAGAGCAGGAATTCGATGTTCTCGCCCGCCACATCGTCGTTGAAGGTGATGTAGGGCGTATAGTCGGCGTGGCCGTGGGCCCCGCCGTTCTCGACGAAGGGGAAACGCTGGGGCCAGCCGCCGGTGGGATACTGGGCGTCGAGGACGAACTGGATCGCCTTGTCGAGCGGGGCCCGGTATTTCGCCTCGCGCTTCTCCAGATAGACGCGCAGCAGCAGTTGCGACGCCTCGGCCGTGCCGGCGTCGTCGAACGTCGCATTGCCGTAATAGCGATGGTATTCCTCCATCCGCCAGGCGTTGTGACCATAGGTCTCGTACCAGGCCTTGAGGCTGTCCTCGCCCGCCGTGTCGACGACGTAGTTCCAGCCCCCGCGCGGATGCTGGCCGGCGACCAGGGCGTCGGCGGCGGACTTGGCGGCGTCGTAGAACTGTTCGTCGCCGGTGGCGTGATAGGCGTCGAGGAAGGCGTGGCCGACCGTCGCCGTGCCCGGAGGCTGGACCCAGATGATGGTCGGCGAGGCCTCAAGCTCGCCCCAGCGGCGCGAGAAATCGGGCAGGACGTTCCAGACATAGCCGCCGCCGACCGCGACCTCGTCGGTCATGAAGGCGGCGGCCTTCTTCATCGCGGCCAGGATGGCGGTGCGGTCGGGGTTGGTCTGTGCAAAGGCGGCGGGCGCGGCCGAGGCAAAAGCGCTCGCGGCGGCGGCCCCGAGCAGGGCACGGCGGTTCATCGAGATGGACATGAGGATACTCCGAACGCTTCCACGGGGGCGGACTCTGCGGTCCTTCCGTATCAGATTAGGCGCTATGACACCGGTTTCCTAGTGGGTTCGGCCGAGCATTCTGGGGACCTTGGCGCGTAGATCGCCCCGACATGACGTCAGAAACGGTCGTATCCCCAGGCGCGGCAACAGATCGGGTCCGGCGAGTTTTGCAAACTGTAGGCGTCGGACGGGGGTCGGCACCCTGTGAGGATCGAAGGCCATGCCGACCTGATTTGGGGCCTGATGTCGAGAGCGGTGAGTGACGTTGAACGGCTTATATTGAGAGATGGGAAGTGGACGGCTCACTCAGTTCAGCCCCAGGCTCATCCGGACCAGGGTCGACAGGTTGGGGGCCTCCATCTTGGACATGACCTTGGCGCGGAATATTTCGACCGTGCGCGGGCTGATCTCGAGGTTGGCAGCAATTTCCTTGTTGGACAGGCCTTCGGCAAGCTGATCGAAGACCTGCCGCTCGCGCACCGTCAACTGCGCCAGCCGTTGCTCGATCATCGTCCGCTTCTCGATGTCCGCGCCGACCTGATGGACCCGGCTCACGCACCCCTTCACCGTCTCGATCAACCGATGCGGCTCGAACGGCTTTTCGATGAAGTCAGTGACGCCGGCCTTCATCAGCTCGACGGCCAGGGAAATGTCGCCGTGGCCCGTGATGACGATGACGGGCCAGGCCTCACCGTGCAGGGCCTTGATCCGCTTCACGACCTCGGTTCCGTCCATGCCCGGCATGTGCAGGTCGGTGACCACACAGGCCACCTTGTCGGCGGGCAGATTGTCGAAGAAGTCGACGCCGCTGGCGAATCCCCGGGCGCGCAGGCCCTCGGCGCGAAGGAGGGTCACGAGAGAATCCCGGACGGCGAAATCGTCTTCGATCACGAATATGGACGTCGTCATCATGGCAGGGGCTCCGGCAGACGCTGCAGGTTGAACGCGAAGGCGGCCCCGCCCAGATCGCTGGTCTGGACGCTCAGAACGCCGCCGTGGCGCTCGACGATCGTGCGCGTGACCGACAGGCCCAGACCCATGCCACCCGCCTTGGTGGTCATCAGCGGCTTGAACATCCGGTCGATCTGATCGGGCGCGATTCCGGGGCCGCTGTCCTCGACACTGATGCGGTACCCGGTCGTGGAGACCGCCTGCCCCAGGATCGCAACTTCGCGCCGGGGATGATCGGCGACAGCCTCGATCGCGTTGCGCACCAGGTTCACGATGGCCTGCTGGAACTGGATCCTGTCGGCCAGAACCCAGTCCGCCTGATCCTCGACGACGATCCGCAACTGGGTGCCGACCGCGGGACCGAGAAGCTGGAGGATCGGTTCCAGATCGTCGATCATCGACGAGACCCTGTGCGGGTCCAGTCGGTGCTCATCCCCGGCCAGCAGGTTACGCGCCCTGCGGATGATGTCGCCGGCCCTGAGGACCTGGTTCTTGGCCAGTTCGACGGTGCGGCTGGCGCTGTCGGCGAAGACGCCGGCGCGACCCAGATCCGCCTGGGTGGCCTGCAGATAGCTGGCGGCGGCCGTCAGCGGCTGGTTGAGTTCGTGGGACAGGGTCGCTGCGATCTCGCCCAGGGAGTTCAGCCGCCAGACCTGGTTCAGCTGATCCCGGAGCTCCTGATTGCGCGCCTCGGCCGAACGCCACCGGCTGAGGTCCGTGAGGGTCAGGATGGTGTCCGGCGGGCCGTCGGGGTTCTCGATCGGTGCCATGTGGATCCCGACAGGAAAGACCTCGCCGTCGCGCCGACGACCCGGCCAATAGAACTCGTCGCCACCACTGATACGATCCACGGCGCTGTCGAAGAACTCGACGAAATCACTGAACGGCTGGCCCAGAACCTCGGCTTCGCGAACCCCGAACAAGGCACAGGCCGGCTCGCTCATCGACAGGATGCGCGATCGGCGGTCGAGACTCACGACCGCAGCTGATGCCAGCATGGCGCTGATGGTGGCGTCGCGCGTCGAGAGCCTTGCCGACAAGGCCCGGGCGTTCGCCCTTGCGGTGCGTCCGATCCGTCCGAACTCGCCGATCGCAACGCCGACGCACGCGAAGAGGACGGCGTTGACGGCGGCGTCGACGACGCCTTCACGCGGCACCAGGGCGATATTCGCCGCGATCGAAAGGATGATGGCCAGCACCGTCGCGCCACGCGACGCCAGCAAGGCCGGAAGCATGACGGCCGGTATCAGCGGCAGGTAGTAGAACTTCCCGAACGCCTCCAGCCCGAGCCGGGCAAGCAGGGCGACCCCGACGGCCAGGACCGCCAGAACATAGCCGTTCGGCCCCCGGGAGACGGAGTTCGCGACCGAGCCCAATCGCGTCATCAACGATGACTTTTCCGTGGCCGTCACAAGCAGAACGCCGACTTCTACCGGGCGGGTCCCGGTCTTCTTATCCGGCGCAGGATATCAGTCGGACATATACGGGTAAATACCTATTCGTAATTCGCGAAAGCCCGAGGTTGCAAGCTTCAGCATTTCCACGTGGTGATGGACAATATTTGCGTTTCCGGCCCGACAACTGAACGCCGTTTAGTTGTCACTTCGTGATTGCTGCCGATACCGCAACTGTTGCGGACAGGCTCCGCGACCTCGGCAGCAGCCCATCCACACGATTCTGAAGCCTGTCGCCAGGCCGATCGACAGACCGGTGGTCGGCCTCACGGCTCGCCGTTAAGTATTTTTACGTAGGTGTCGGTTCACGAAGAATATTCGCCCTGTCGTCAACCTGATCGGCGAAATCGGGCCAGAACGGCTCTTTGAAGAACGAAGAAAATGAAGAACAACGTTACACGAATCGCCGGTCTCGCAGTAGCAATGGGCTGTGCCACGATCGCCTGCGACGCACAGGCCAGCGACCCCTTCTCGTTCCAGCTTGGCGTCGCCAGCCAGTATATGGGCAAGGGCGTCGGCAAGAGCAACGAGGAACCCAGCGTCTCCGGCTCGGTCGAAGTGACCCACAGCGGCTTCTACGCCAGCCTGTTCGCTGCCACTGCCGAACTGTCGCAGGGGTCGGACGCCGAAATCCTGACCACCGTCGGCTATCGCACGACCGTCGCGGGCACCGGACTGGATTTTGCAGTCATCAACCGCGACCTCCCGGGCACTCGCCCCGGCGTCGATGCCAACTACACCGAGTACCAGGCCGACCTGTCGCGCAAGATCGGACCCGTCTCGACCCGGTTCCGCGTCAACTACACCGCCGACGGCTTCGCAGCGACGCAGGAAGCCTGGTGGATCGAGTTGCAGGGCGGCGTCGCCCTGGACGCCAACACCCGGGCCACCGCAGCCATCGCCGATCGTACCGCCGACGGCGGCGCCGAATACACGGCCTGGAACGTCGGCGTGAAGCGCAAGCTGCCCCACGATCTGGCCCTCGACCTGCGCTGGTATGACACCGATGGCCACCGCTTCGGCGCAAGCTATGAAGGTCGGCTCGTCGCTGCCCTGACCCTGTCTCTCTGATCCCGACCTGATTTTCGACCCTTACCGCGTCTCTCGACCAGGAACCTGTCATGCACCTGAGCAATGTCCCGATCGGCAAGAAACTGATCCTCGCCTTCGCCGTCGTCCTCCTGGCGATCGGGGCCATGGGCGCGACGGTCTACGTCAACCTTCAGGCGCTCAAGAAGTCCGACGCCGGGCGAACCCTGGCGAACCAGATGGTCCGCGACGCCGCGGCGGCGGAGTTCTCGCTGGCGCGTCAGGAGAACAGCTATCGCGGCTATCTGGTGTCGGACGATCCCTACTACCTCGACCGCGCGAACACCCACCGGGCCACCTTCAAGGCCCGACTGGAAGACCTGCGCGGTGTCGGATCGCCTGAGGCGGACGCCAAGGTCGACGCCGCCGAGGCCGCCGGCGATGTCTGGTTCGATGCCGTGGTGGTGAAGGGTGCCGCCCTGGCCCGCAATCCCGCGACCCGCGCCCAGGCCGAGGCGATGGTCGGAAACGACGGTGAGGCCGACCGTCTGATGGCACCTGTCGAGGAAGCCATCGATGGGGTGAAGGCGATCAATCAGACCAACCTGGACGCATCGCGCGAACTGCAGCGTCGCGCGACCGTGGTCGCCGAGGTCAGCCTGATGGTCGGCCTGGCGCTAACCCTGCTGATCGCCCTGGGTGCCAGCTGGGTCCTGTCTCAGGGTATCGCCCGTCCGGTGCTGAGGATGACCGGCCATATGCGCAAGCTGATGGCGGGCGACAACACCATCGAAGTGCCCGAAGCCGCCCGCAAGGACGAGTTCGGTCAGATGGGCGTGGCCATCCTCGCCTTCCGCGACGCCGCACTGGAGAAGATCCGCGTCGAGGCCCAGGCCGCTTCGGACCGTGGCCAGTCCGACGCCGATCGCGCCGCCAACGAGGCCGACAAGGCCCGAACGGCACAGGAAGACGCCATTGCCATCAGCGCCCTGGCGGAAGGTCTTTCGGCCATCGCCAACGGCGACCTGACCCACCGGTTCACCGCCGAAGTGGCCCCCAAGTCGGCTCAGCTGAAGGAAGACTTCAATACGGCCGTGGCCCAGCTTCAGGACACGATCTCGGTGGTCGTGACCAATGTGTCCGCCATCCGTTCGGGGTCCAGCGAGATCAGCCAGGCCGCCGACGATCTGTCGCGCCGCACCGAGCAGCAGGCCGCCTCGCTTGAGGAAACCGCCGCCGCCCTCGACGAAATCACCGCCACCGTCAACCGCACCGCGTCGGGCGCCCGTCAGGCCTCCGACACCGTCCAGGCCGCCAAGGGCGACGCCGAGACCTCGGGCAACGTCGTCCGCGACGCCGTCTCGGCCATGGGTGCGATCGAGAAGTCGGCCCAGGAAATCAGCCAGATCATCGGCGTCATCGACGAGATCGCCTTCCAGACCAACCTGCTGGCCCTGAACGCCGGGGTCGAGGCCGCCCGGGCCGGGGACGCCGGTCGCGGCTTCGCCGTCGTGGCCTCCGAGGTCCGGGCCCTGGCCCAGCGCTCGGCCGAGGCCGCCAAGGAGATCAAGGTGCTGATCTCGGCCTCGACCAGCCAGGTCAACACCGGCGTCAATCTGGTCGGTCAGACCGGCGAGGCCCTGCAACGCATCGTCAGCCGCGTCGCCGAGATCGACGGCCTGGTCTCCGAGATCGCCGCCTCCGCCCAGGAACAGGCCACCGGCCTTCAGCAGGTCAACACCGCCGTCAACCAGATGGATCAGGTGACCCAGCAGAACGCGGCCATGGTCGAGCAGTCCACCGCCGCCAGCCACTCCCTGTCGCAGGAGGCCGAGAGCCTGGCCCAGTCGGTGTCGCGCTTCCAGATCGGTACTGCGGCTCCGCAGGCGACCCGCTCGGCACCCCGTGCCGCGCCCCGTCCCGCTGCGCACCGTCCCGCCGCCCCCGCCCAACGCCCCGTCACCGCCCTGCGCACCACGGGTCACGGCGGTGCCGCCCGTCGCCCCGAACCCGTCGCAGCCGCCGACGGATGGGAGGAGTTCTGATGCCCGACGCCCATGTGATCCTGCCGCCGGTTCTCGACCTCCAGTACGCCGAGCCCCTGCGGGCCGAGCTTCTGGCCCTGCGCGGGCAACCGGTGACGATCGACGGCTCGGCCGTCGAACGCCTCGGGGGGCTGTGCCTGCAGGTACTCATCTCAGCCCAGCAGAGCTGGGCGAGCGACGGACAGACCCTGGTCATCGACCGGGTGTCGCAAGCCTTTGCTGACCAATGGAATGCTTTCGGGGCCGACTTCATGGCCCCTGAATTCGGAGAAGCCGCGTGACCAAAACCATCCTCACCATCGACGATTCGCGCACCATGCGTGACATGCTGATGATGGCCCTGGTCGAGGCGGGCTATAATGTCATCCAGGCGGTCGACGGGATCGACGGCCTGGAAACGCTGAGCGCCGAGGGCGCCGACGTGATCATCACCGACATCAACATGCCCCGTCTCGACGGGTTCGGGGTCATC
>NZ_JBIIAY010000141.1:0-7068 GCF_044239655.1 Brevundimonas sp. | reverse complement strand
TCACGGCGCAAGCGCGCCGCGCCACCTCCCCCAATGGGGGAGGATCTAAGATCACGCCGTGCCGACGGTCTCGAACAGGCAGGAGTCGATCGCTTCCTGCGGCTTCTTGTTGCCGCGGATCATGAAGTCGAAGGCGGGATAGTAGCGGTCGGCGGTTTCCACCGCCGCGTCGATCATCGAGGCGGCCTGGGCCAGGGTCGGGCGTTCGCCGTGCGGCAGGGCCAGGGAGTGGCGGAAGACGATCTCGCCGTCCTCGGACCAGACCTCGAAATGGCCCATCCAGGCGCGCTGGTTGACCAGGCTGACCAGTTCATAGGCGGCGTTGCGACGCGACTTGGTGGCCCGCAGATCGAGCGCGCAGCACAGCTGAAGGCAATCGCCCTCGGGCCGCCAGGCGAACCACAGCTCGTAATCCTTCCAGTCGCCGGCCAGGGCGAAGGCCAGGTCGCCGTCGTCCGTACGGTCGAACGGCAGGTTCTCCGCATTCAGCACGTGTTCGACCACGTCCAGCGGATCGTAGGGAACGTCGACCTCTTCGGGGCCCAGTGCGTTCATAGGTCGGTTCCAGCGGCGTGTGAGAGGGGACGCAACTCACGCCCCTCCAGATTACGGTAAACGTGTTCGCGGATTCGGCTCAACCCGCTGCGTCCTCAGCGGGAGTTCCACCTGTGGAGGTTCCCGTGGCAGGCTTCTTGGTCTTGGCGGCAAAGGCGGCGTTCAGAACCGTCAACTGGTCCCGCAGAGCCGCGACCTCGGCCTTCAGGGCGTCGAATTCGTCGCGACGGACCAGGTCCAGCTCGGCGGCGACGCGGTCGGTCTGGCTGCGGAAGGCGGCCTTGGCCTCTTCGCCCGCGGCCTGGGCCAGGCCCATGGCGCCGGTGGTGATCTTGGCGAACTCGTCGAGGATCGGGTTGCGGGTCTGCATGGCGGTCTCCGTGGCCACCGACTCGGGCGGGCGGCCGTGGTTAAGGAAGGTTTACGCGATATGGTGAACGAAACCTTTCCGTCGATGCGACTTATAGCCTGCGTCGCGATGAAATCGAGGCGGCATCCGGCTGCATAGGGTCGATCCCCATGGTCCCCCGCGCCTTGCCGAGAGGTTGCGGAGTTCACCACAACGATCACACGATGAGGCACGGCGATCACAACGAGACCGGGGGGGGCCGCAAGACCTGGCTCCAAGCCCCTGGCCTTGCAAGCGGGATGCGGCGAAGCCGCGATCCGCAGATCGGATCGGTGCGCAGGAACCGCATACGGTCCCGTCGTGTTCGTTGTGCCTCATCGTCGTGAACGTTGTGATGACCCTTGCCCTGCCGGCTTCGCCAATGGCTTTCGCCGGGAACGCTTGCTAAAGCCACGCCAAACCACCCGGAGCCTGCGTTCGTGATCTTTCCCGAGTTCGACCCGGTCCTGATCCAGCTGGGGCCGCTGCCGATCCGCTGGTACGCCCTGGCCTATGTCGCCGGCATCGTGCTGGGCTGGTGGTACGCAGGCGTCCTGATCAAGAAGAACAGCCTGTGGGCGCCGAAGAAGCCGCCGATCACGACGGTGCAGCTGGACGACCTGGTGCTGTGGATCACGCTCGGCATCATCCTGGGCGGCCGGTTCGGATACGCCCTGTTCTACAAGCCGGCCATGTATCTGCAGCTGTTCACCGGCGACAGCTGGGGCGAGCGGCTGGAGCTGTTCCAGCTGTGGACCGGCGGGATGTCGTTCCACGGCGGCCTGCTGGGCTGCACCGCCGCCGTCCTGTGGTTCGCCTGGAAGAACAAGCTGTCCACCCTCAGTGTCGGCGACATGGCCCTGGCCACCGCCCCGATCGGCATCTTCTTCGGCCGCATGGCCAACTTCATCAACGGCGAGCTGTGGGGTCGGGAAACGACCGTCCCCTGGGCTATCCGGTTCTGCAACGACCGTATCCGCGACATCTACGGGCCTGAGTGCGTCTTCAAAGGCGTCGGTCCCGGGGATGTTCCTCGTCACGCTAGCCAGCTGTACGAAGCGGGTCTGGAGGGGCTGCTGCTGTTCGGCCTGCTGTCGCTGGCGATCTGGAAATTCCGGCTGCTGGCCAAACCCGGCTATGTCACCGGCCTGTTCCTGGTCGGATACGGCCTTTCGCGGATCGCGCTCGAGAATGTACGCCAGCCCGATGTCGGTCTGGATAACCTGCCGCTCGGCCTGACCATGGGCATCCTGCTGTCCGTGCCGATGATCGCCATCGGCGGCTGGCTGATCTGGCGCGCGTGGAAGACGGCCCCGGTCGCGGAGCCCGAAGCGGAACCCACAGCCACGTGAGCCTGAAGGCGCGACTGGTCCGCGAGATCGTCCTGACCGGGCCGATGACGGTCGCCGACTATGTGCTGCGCTGCCTGCACGACCCCCAGGACGGCTATTACGCCACCCGGCCGGGCCTCGGCGTCGACGGTGACTTCATCACCGCGCCGATGGTCAGCCAGATGTTCGGCGAGCTGGTCTGTCTGTGGGCCGTCGAGATCTGGCGGCAGCTTGGGTCGCCCGCCCGCTTTACCCTTGTCGAGGTCGGGCCCGGCGACGGCACCCTGATGGACGATATCCTGAGGACGGCCCGGCGCGCGCCGGGGTTTCTGGACGCGTGCGACCTCATCCTCATCGAACCCAGCCCCTTCCTGATGGACGCCCAGGCGCGGCGGCTGGAGGGGGCCGCCGTGACGCCCCGCTGGGTGGCGTCGCTGGACGCCATCGATGCCCATGCCCCGGTCATTCTCGTCGCGAACGAGATGCTCGACTGCCTGCCGGTACGCCAGTTCATGAGGACCGCCGAGGGATGGGCCGAACGCTGCGTCGGGGTCGATGAGGCGGGTGACCTGATCTTCGGCCTGACGGTGGCCCCGGCCGGTTTCACCCCGCCCCCCTACCCCGTCGAGATCGGTAAGATCGTCGAGACCTCGCCGCATCAGGCCCAGTTCGGCCGCGACTGCGCCGCCCTGCTGGTCCAGGCCACGGGTGCGGCCCTGCTGATCGACTATGGCCGCGACCAGCCGGGGCCGGGCGACACGCTGCAGGCCCTGAGCCGGCACAAGGCGGTGGACCCGCTCGCCGGCCCCGGCGAGGCGGACCTGACCCAGTGGGCCGACTTTCCCGCCGTCCTGGCCGCCGCCGCATCGGCCGGCGCCGCCGTCACTCCCAGTATCGGACAGGGCGACTTCCTGCGCGCCATGGGGATCGAGGTCCGGGCCGCCCGGCTCAAGGAAGCACGCCCCGACGGCGCCGCCCTGCTGGACCGCCAGATGAACCGCCTGATCGCCGACGAAGAGATGGGGAGGCTGTTCAAGGCCTGTGCGATCTTTGCCCCCACCGATCTGACCATGCCGGGATTCGAGACATGACCCCTGCCCTGCCTGAACCGATCACCCATCCGCTGTTGACGAAGGCCGGGGTTCGCCACGGGTTCTTCACGCGACGGGGCGGCGTCTCGGCCGGGATCTTCGACAGTCTGAATACCGGCCTGGGCTCCAGCGACGACATCGCGGCCGTGGAGGAGAACCGGCGCCGGATCGCTGCCTCGTTGGGCGGTGGACCCTATGACCTGGCCGCCTGCTACCAGATCCATTCGGCCGTCACCCGCGTTGCCGAGGGCCCCTGGCACGGTGACCGGCCCGAGGGGGACGCGGTGGCAACGGCCGTGCCCGGCGTCATCTGCGCCGTCCTGACCGCCGACTGCGCGCCGGTGCTGCTGGCGGACGCCGAGGCGGGGGTCGTGGCGGCCGTCCATGCGGGCTGGAAAGGGGCGCTGGGCGGGGTGGTGCAGAGCGCGGTCGCGGCGATGGCGGCGCTCGGCGCGCGCCCGGAGCGCACCGTCGCCGTGGTCGGGCCCTGCATCGCCCAGGCGTCCTATGAGGTCGGCGCGGACTTTCAGGCGCGGTTCGAGAGTGGCGATCCGGACAGCGCGCGGTTCTTCGTGGCCGGCGGTATGGCGGACAAGCGGATGTTCGATCTGCCGGGGTTCGTCCTCTGGCGGCTGGAACAGGCGGGCGTGGGCGAGGCGGCGTGGACGGGCGACGACACCTGTGCGGATGAGGATCGGTTCTTCTCCAACCGCCGGGCGTTCCAGCGGGGAGAGCCGGATTTCGGGCGGTTGATGAGTGCAGTGGCGCTGACCTGACCCCTCTCCCATAGGGAGAGGGAAGACGTCACCCCACCCGCGCCAGCTCCGGCACGCGAACCGTTTCGCGCCAGCTCTGCGGGTTGGCCAGCAGTTCGCGGACCAGCAGATTGTTCAGGGCATGCCCGCCCTTGTAGCCCTCGTACCGGCCCAGCAGGGGCGCGCCCAGGACGTACAGGTCGCCGATGGCGTCCAGTGCCTTGTGCTTCACGAACTCGCGTTCCATGCGCAGGCCGCCGGGGTTCAGGATGTCGTCGCCGTCGATGACCACGGCGTTCTCGAGGCTGCCGCCACGGGCCAGGCCGGCCTGGCGCAGGGCCTCGACCTCATGGGCGAAGCCGAAGGTGCGGGCGGCCATGATGTCGGCGCGGAAGGTTTCCTCGTCGACGACGAAGTCCACGACCTGATTGCCGATGACGGCGTTGTCGAAATCGATCTCGAACCGCATCTCGTAGCGGTCGCACGGATAGAGGGCCGCGTGCTTGTCGCCGTCAGTGACGTGGATCGGCTCCAGTATCTCGATGTAGCGGACCGGCATCGACTGGGGCCGGAAGCCGGCGCGGTCCAGCAACTGGACGAACTGCAGGGCCGACCCGTCCAGGATCGGCAGTTCGGGCCCATCGACCTCGACCACGGCGTTGGAGATGCCGAGCGCGCAGAACGCCGCCATCAGATGCTCGATCGTCGACAGTCGGACAGCCGCCGCGTTCTCGATCATGGTGTTCAGGCGGGCGTCAATGACCGCCTCGCCCGAGACGGGGATGCGGTTGTCGCGGTCGGTGATGTCGGTGCGGACGAAGACGATCCCGGTGTCCGGCGCGGCCGGACGGATCGCCAGACGCACCCGCTGGCCCGTATGCACGCCCACGCCCGCGCAGATCGCAGGGGCGACGATGGTCCGTTCGTGATGATCGGGACGCAGCGGCAAAGTGGGGAACTCTCGTGCGGGCGGCGAGGGGGAGCCGCCGATGACACTTTGGTATCGCCTATGCGACCAGACGGAAACCAAAGTCAGGTTTCGGATTGTTTCGTTTGGTTAAGGGAGGCAACGGGCAACAGGCAACAGGCAGCAGGCAACAGGCAACAGGCAACAGGCAACAGGAGCAGAATCGGAGGCCTGAACTGCCTGTACGAAAAAGGGCGGCCCGTGCGGACCGCCCTCTTCTGATGCCTGCTACCTGTTGCCTGTTGCCAGACGGCTAGTTGGCCAACCGTCGCAGGAAGGACGGGATTTCCAGGTCGTCTTCCTCGGCCGACAGTTCGGGCGCGGGCTGGGCCGATCCGGTCTGGCGCATCTGGGGCGCGGCGGGGGCGACGTAGTTGGACTGGGCGCGCGGCTTCTTGGAGCCGAACAGGCTCCAGCCCGACTTGCGATGGTCGCGATCGTCATAGGCGGGCTCGGCGGGCTGGCGCTCCATATAGAGCTCGCCCTGGGCGGTGGCGGCGGCGGGCACCGCCTTGCGGCCATGGTCGGCCTCGAAGGCCTCAACCCAGGGATCGACGATGGGCTCCAGGGCGCGAGCGGGCTCGGCGACGTGGATCACCGGCTCGGGGGCGCGGGCGAGGACGGGTTCCGGCGTGGGCTGGAAGGTCGGGACGATCGGGGCCTGTTCGACGCGGGCCTCAGCCGCGCGAGACATCTCGGCACGGACGGGCTCGGGGCGCAGGGCTTCCTGGCGGATCGGCTCGGGACGGACGGGAGCCACAGGACGGCGGGTGTCGTGGAAGGCGCTGGTGGGGGTGGGCTCGACCTTGACGGCACCGACCTCGTCCATGCCGGTCGCGACGACCGAGACGCGGATCTTGCCTTCCAGGTTCGGATCGAAGGCCGCGCCGAAGATGATGTTGGCGTCGCCGTCCACCTCTGCACTGATGGCGTTGGCGGCCTCGTCGACTTCCAGCAGGGTCATGTCCAGACCGCCGGTGATGTTGACCAGCACAGCCTTGGCGCCCTTCAGGCTGGTTTCGTCCAGCAGAGGGTTGGCGATGGCGTTCTGGGCGGCCAGCAGGGCGCGGTCGTCGCCGGTCGCTTCGCCCGTGCCCATCATCGCCTTGCCCATCTCGGACATGACGGCACGGACGTCGGCGAAGTCGAGGTTGATCAGGCCCGGCAGGATCATCAGGTCGGTGATCGAGCGAACGCCCGAGTGCAGCACCTGGTCGGCCATGGCGAAGGCGTCGGCGAAGGTGGTGCGTTCGTTGGCGACGCGGAACAGGTTCTGGTTCGGAATGACGATCAGGGTGTCGACATAGCGTTGCAGCTCGGCAATGCCCGCATCGGCCAGGCGCATGCGGTGACGGCCTTCGAACGTGAAGGGCTTGGTCACGACGCCGACGGTCAGGATGCCGCGATCGCGTGCGCATTTGGCGATGATCGGCGCGGCGCCCGTGCCGGTGCCCCCGCCCATGCCGGCGGTGATGAAGATCATGTGTGCGCCTTCGAGGTGCGCGTGGATTTCGTCGGCCGATTCCTCGGCGGCATTCATGCCGACCTCGGGGTGGGCACCGGCGCCGAGGCCCTGGGTTATCGTCTCGCCCAGCTGGATGCGGCGGTCGGTCTTGGCGAACGACAGGTGCTGGGCGTCGGTATTGGCGACGACGAACTCGACCCCTTCGAGGCCGGCATCGATCATGTTGTTGACGGCGTTGCCGCCTGCGCCACCGACGCCGAAGACGACGATCCGGGGCTTGAGTTCCGTGGCTTGAGGACGCACCAGCGAGAGAGACATTTTAAAACCGACCTTTTCCGACCCTGCCCCCTTACCGGCCTCCTGATCCGCCCCGCCGAATCAGAAGGTTAATGGGCCCGTTAAGGAAACACCCATCACCGTTAAGGGAAGGTTACCGATTAAGGTGAGTCGGACTCGCGTCGAGCAAAAAGGTTAACCTTGACCGCAGGATAGCCCCCGAACAGCCGGCCAAGCCTG
>NZ_JBIIAY010000038.1:0-25781 GCF_044239655.1 Brevundimonas sp. | reverse complement strand
GACAAGGAGGGCTTCCTGCGCTCCGAGACCTCCCTGATCCAGACCATCGGCCGCGCGGCCCGAAACGTCGACGGCCGCGTCATCCTCTATGCCGACCGCGTCACCGGCTCGATGGAGCGCGCCATGGCCGAGACGAACCGCCGTCGCGAACGCCAGGAGGCCTACAACCTCGAACACGGCATCACGCCCGAGAGCGTCAAGCGCGACATCAAGGAGATCCTGAACAGCCCGTACGAGAAGGACCGCGTCCTGATCCCGACGACCGGGGTGCGCGAGGACGCCAAACCCTTCATCGGCAACAATTTCCAGGCCACCCTGCGCGACATGGAGGCGAAGATGCGCGAGGCCGCCTCCAACCTCGAGTTCGAGGAAGCCGGCCGCATCCGCGACGAGATCAAGAAGCTCAAACTGCTCGACCTGGAGTTCGCCAACGAGGTCCTGACCGGGGCGGGCGAAGAGGTCGACTCATCCGCGCCGAAGCGGTGGCGCAAGGAGGCGCAGGCGGAGAAGCAGGAGGCGTTCAGGAAGGGGCGGTTGTAGGGGGACTTAGCCCGCTGGCCGCATTCAGTGGAGATCGTCCCCCTAAGCAAGAGCGGCCCGAAGCGTAGGATGCAAGTATAATCTGGCGTCGCTGTCAGCTTCGATCAACGCGGTCAGATACTGACGTTTGTAGCCGCAATCGAATATGTACTTCGGCTGGCCGTTCTGGCAGACACCAAGGCTACCATTCCACAGCATCACTTCTAAAAGTCGATTGACTGATTCGGGATCGGTCAACTTCTTCGAGGCGACGTACCTAAACTTATCGACTGTCAGCCCCTCTCCAGCGTGAATGATCTCAAACAGCAGGTCGGAACCATTGGGTATCAAATCCGCAATCTCTCGATCCAAATCCTCGATCACCTGCCAGCCGAGTTCTTTCAGCGCCGATGAATAGTCCTGCTCGACGATTCTAGACCTTCCGAAGGTTATTGCACGACGCCTCGCCGTCTCAAACAATCGGATAAGATACCTTGGACGCATAAGACTCCCATCCACCAAGAAGTCCAGGACTGGCTTACCCGAAACATATGCATCAGACACGGTGCCCCATAGATCCCGCCATCCGACCGTCGTGTTTGAAAATGCGGAAAGTACCCGCCGTTCAAACATTACCTTGAGTAAATCTCGATCAGACCATTCCAAACTTTGGACGGCAAGCTTCCCATAGTCCGCCATACCACGAACAAGAAACTCGTAAACGTCACTTCTCACAAATATAGACCAGCGAAAATCCAAGCCATTATTTCGGAACTTTCGCGTAATCTCCTGCATGGACTCGATTAGACCGACTACGATTAGGGCGTCGTCATCTGTAAAACCTCCAGGAGTCCAGAACCTGTCTAAGTTATCCACCATAAAGAAGACAAATCCTTTTATGCGGAGATAATCTAGAACGGTAGCTCTTAGATTTTTGATGTCTTCTCCATAGATTATTCTAAGAACATGAGATGACTTTAGGTCTTTAATGTCTTGACCATCATCTTTGTGGGCTTCAAAACGAGCCACAATAGATGATGTTAATCTCTTGAGACGCTCGGAAAAATCTCCGGCACCAGTATCAACGCGATCATTAAATAGCGCTTGAAGCTTTTCAAATTTTACGAGTAATGCGGGATCTCTGTACGCTTTCTGCTCATCCTTCTCGATCAGCTTGTAGGCAATTTCTAGCCAAAGAACATACTCCCAGAACGCAGATATGACTTCTTTTCTCGCTCCGTGACCAAGCTGGTCTAGTATATACTCCTTCATTTTTACCAACTGATAACCATCTGGAATCAGGTCGATTATAATGTTTGATTTGTCGGTTCGAGTTCGATCACGAACTCGAATAAATACAGCTGTCTTCCCACTACCTTTCCTGCCGACAAGTACGCTTGCCTCACCATTCAAAGCCTTCTGGAACCCTTCTGTCTCAAGAAAATATTGGGATAGTCCCGCAGCTTCATTTTCTGCTGTAGGATCTCCACAAGTTACTTGATCGAGAATGTTACCGCGATCAGATTTTGTTTCGATAAAATCATTCTGAAGGTCGGCAACTTCATCTCTAAATCGACTAATGATCTTGTCAAAATCGGAGAGTTCCTTCCATCGGGTTGCTATATCGTTCAAATCAAGTGGAAGCGCTTCGCCTTCACGTGCAATCAACAGGCAGGGAATACCTCTTCCTTTAGCTAGACCATGAACGAAGCTCGCTCGTTGATTGTTTCGTCGTGCTTCTTCACCCTGACCCGGAGACCAGCAGGAGATTACACCGTATGACGACATAACCTGCTCGTAAGCCTCTAGGGCACTGAGTCGGCTTATTTCCGAGGGGTTGAAGCCTCTGAATCTTAGTCTGGCAGTTTTCTTGACGGCACTATTCAGACGAACGGACCAATCGAGAGGCGTCGGTGGCTGCAGAACGAACAGGGGTTGGTTCTTCAGTTTTGGCACGTCCGGCCATCTGGACGATGTGTCGTTTTTCTTTAACGTACGTTCTAGCTGGCTTTCGTAACCGTATTCATCATGCCCCAAAGTATCGAGCAGTCCGATATTCTTCGTCGGGGTGAAATCCACGTGCGTCGAACGGATGAACCTGCATGGTTTTCCGAGTCCGATAGCAAGTCCCACTTCAAAGGTGACATTATCGTTTACGGTGGACACATCTCCGATGAAGCTATCCGCGCGCTCGATCCAATCCTCTACGGATTGGGCAATGGGAAATCCCGACGTGTCTCGGTCGGACCATGGCAGAAGTTTCCTGGATGGCGTTGAAGCTCCCTCGCACGCCTTGCGGATCATCGACCCATGGAAATCGTTTCCCGACGCGTAGGCAACAAAAACTTCGATCATGGGGCTAAGCCTCTCGGTTCAACTCGTAACGGTGCGCCGATTCTTACCTGAGTTGCGAGTCGGTGTAGTCAAGCATCTCTTGTCTTGCCGCATTTCCCACAACCAACTTCGCACTCTCAGATTGGTTCGCATTCGTGCAATGCTCGTTATGGAGAGTGAGGGTCATCCAAAACTAGCCCTGCTATCTGCCTCACCGAAGACGACATCCCCTGGAGCAATCTCGGCTTCTCCGAAGAGGCGGCGGTCTTCAAGGGGCCGACCCAGAACACCCGCGTCCTGAGCGAGGGCTGGGTCGCCGCCAACGCCTTCTGTCCCCGTTGCGGCGCGACGCCCCTGACCGCCTTCGCGGCCAACTCGCCGGTGGCCGACTTCCAATGCGGCGTCTGCGCCGAGGAATACGAACTCAAGGCCACCAAGGGCCGCACGGACTGACCTGGCCCCTCTCCCGGCGGGAGAGGGCTTGAGGCTCGGAGAGCGCAGCGAGCCGCCAGCCGAAAGGGTGAGGGTCGGGTTTCTCAGTCGGCGTGAGCCGTTGCACGGGCGGGGATACGGCTTGCGCAGACTTCGACGATAGCCCCTCACCCTTGCGCGCAAGAACGACCGCTCCGCGCCCGTGCGCTCAAGCCCTCTCCCGCAGGGAGAGGGAGCGGGGCTGGCCCGAGTTCACCCTGGCCGCCGTCTATGGGTTCGAGGCGCGGCTGGCGGCGACCTATCCGGGCAACAACATCCCGGATCAAGTCCGGGCCCCGGCCCAAGATCAGGCAGCAGCTGCAGGTGCTGCGGGACAAGGGGTGGCTGGCGTTCAACGGGCGGGGGACGTATCGGCGGACGTGAGGCCGACCTCCCCCTTCCCTTCTCCCCTTGCGGGGGTCGAAGGAGAGCGCATCGCGATCGACTGAGGTGGCAGCCGAAGGCTGACGGATGAGGGGTCGCACGGCCTCGACGGTGGCGACCGAGACTGCGAGTTCAAAGATCGGCGTGACCCCTCATCCGACTTCGCTTCGCTCAGCCACCTTCTCCCGCAAGGGGAGAAGGAATCCCGGCTTGTCCAGCGCCTCGAACTTGCGAACTTCGCGCCTCCAATCCCTTGCCCCGCAAGGGATTGCCCCGAAAAACACCCCCTCGAACACGCCCAGGGTCAGAAGCCCTCTATGATGCTTTCCGTCCCGTCGCGGGGAAGGGCGCAAGGCCTTGCGATCTTGTTGCGGCGGGGGTGTGTGGAGCGGGGCGGTCGAGGCCTCGTCGTCGGTCAGCCTTGGCGAGCTCCGAAGCCGGCGTCCCTCGGGAGGCTGGGCGCGGCGCCCGGGGGATCGGGGGCGATGTCGCCGGTCGTACAAAGGGTCTGGCGCAGAGAGTCGGATCGTTCAGGGGATGGCTCTGCAAGGGAGCCACCCTCCCGCCGGGGGCGCGGTAGCGGCAAGGGGCGAATACCCCCGCTGGTTCGTGGAAACACGAGCCGTACAGCTCCCGGAAAACCACGCACGCGGAGCGTTCGTCTTTCGCCGAAACGGTATTCTCTATCTTCTTCCGGGCGGGAGCCCGGACGCTCCGCCGGCCCTTCCCACTCCCGTCGCCTTGCGGCGGGAGACCGCAGAATCACGTCATCCTCGGACAACGAGGCGCAGCCGAGGCCGATCCGGGGAGGCGCGTGAGGGCGAAGAGGCGTGCGCGGTTGAGTGCTAGTGGCAGTGCTAGTGAGCCAGGCGTGAGGGGTTGGCCGCGGCCGTGCTTCGGACTGTTGCCACCGTGCTTGGGGTGACGCTCATTCCTTGCTCACTAGCACTGGCACTAGCACCCGCACTGCCGGACGCCCCTAGACCAGCGCACCCCAGGCGATCGGATGCACCCGGTCCCGCCCCAGGGCGGCCGCCAGCGGGGGGCTGGCGAACAGGGCGGCGATGGCGGGGTCGCGGACGTTGAGGCCGCCGGTGAAGGCGCCGAAGGCGGGCAGGATCACCCGCTGGCCGTCGGTGATGAAACAGGGGCGGCGGACGCGCCGCGCATGGGCGACGACGGTGGCGGCGGGGTGCAGATGGCCCGCGACCTCGCCCGGCTGATCGCCCGCTTGCGGCTCGTGGACGAGGCGGAGGGTGCCCAGTGACAGGGTCTCGATCACCGATCCGGGCAGGCGGTCGAGGTCGGCACCGAGTGCGTCGCGGTCGTGGTTGCCCTCCAGCCACAGCCAGTCGCGGCCGAAGGCCATCCGCTCCAGGCTGCGCAGGTCCGACTCGGCCATGCGGGGAATGGAGCGGCGGTCGTGGAAGCTGTCGCCCAGCAGGACGACGCGGGCGGGGTTGAGCTCGGCGATCTCGTCCTCGAGCCGGGACAGGGTGGCGGCGCTGTCATAGGGGGGCAGCATCTGGCCCCGCGCCGCATAGGCCGAGCCCTTTTCCAGGTGCAGGTCGGCGGCGATCAGGACGTCGTGGTCCAGCACGTGCAGCGCGCCGGAACAGCGCATCACGCACCGCTCGCCCGCGATGGTGACGTGCAGTCCGCCGCAGCGGCTGCGGCTCGGCGACAGGGTCATGCGCCAGGTCTCCGTGCGTTTCAGGGCCGTCATGCGGCCTGGGGTTCCGGTTCGGCATCGGCCATGACCTCGGCGATCAGGTCCTCGGCCGCGCCCTCCAGGATCATGTCCGAGGCGTCGCCCCCGACCCGCTCCCGCCCGATCTGGACGAGGACGGGCACGCTGAACGGCGAGGCGCGGGTCAGGGCGCGCAGCTCGATATGGCCCGCGATCCGGCTCAGGAGGGCCCCCAGCCGCGCCACGTCCAGCAGCCCCGACGCCGCATCGGCCCGCGCCGTCTTGAGCAGCAGGTGATCGGGCTGATGCCGACGCAGCACGTCGTAGATCAGGTCGGTCGAAAACGTCACCTGACGCCCCGTCTTCTCCGCCCCCGGCTGGCGGCGCTCGATCAGCCCCGAGATCAGGGCGCAGTTGCGGAAGGTGCGCTTCATCATGAACGACTCCTCCAGCCACGATTCGAGGTCGTCGCCCAGCATGTCGGGCTGGAACAGGGCGTCGAAATCAAGCTCGTCCATCGGCTTGATCGACCAGATGGCCAGCGAATAGTCGGTGCAGACGAAGCCGAGCGGCCCGACACCCAGCCGGTCGAGCCTGCGCGTCAGCAGCATGCACAACGTATTGTGCGCCAGCCCGCCCTCGAACGGATAGGCGACCATATAGTGGCGGCTGCCCCGGGCGAAGGTCTCGATCAGCATGGAATCCGCACGCGGGATCGCCGACCGCGCCTCCTGCAGCTCCAGCCACTCCTGCACGTCGGGCGGCAGGACGCGCCAGCGGTCGCGGTCCTGGATGATGTCGCGGACCCGGACGGCGAGCGACGTCGACATCGGGAATTTCGACCCGCCCCAGGACGGGATCTTCGGGTCCTTGTCCTGGGCGGGGGTGACCAGGGCGTCGGTGCCGTTGATGCCCTGGAAGGCCCAGGTCTGGCCGGCGAAGATGAAGGTGTCGCCGGGGGTCAGCTGTTCGAAATACCACTCCTCGGCCTCGCCGACCTTGCGCCCGCCGATCAGCTGTTTCGTCGCCCCGCCGCGGCGGGAGGCGACCCGGACGTTCAGCGTGCCGGCCGCGACGATGGCCCCGACGTTCATGCGGTGGCGCTGGGCGAGCTGGGCATTGCGGACGGTCCAGCGGCCCTCGCGGTCCCTGACGATGCGAGCGAACCGGTCGTAGGTCCGCAGCGCATAGCCGCCGGTCGCGACGAAATCGACCACCTCCTCGAACTGCTCCCAGGTCAGGGCGGCGTAGGGTCCGCAGCCGGTGATCTCCGCATACAGATCGTCCATCCGGAACGGTTCGGAACAGGCTACGCCCATCACGTGCTGGGCCAGGGTGTCGAGGGTGCCGATGTGGTGCGGCTCCCAGTCGAAGGCGTTCTCGGCGACGGCTTCCCTCGCCGCCTGGCACTCCAGCATCTCGAACCGGCTGGCGGGGACCATCAGGGCGCGACTGGGCTCGTCGAGGCGGTGGTTGGCACGGCCGATCCGCTGCACCAGACGGCTGGCCCCCTTGGGCGCGGCCAGCTGGATGACCAGATCGACGTCGCCCCAGTCGATGCCCAGATCCAGAGTCGAAGTGCAGACCACGGCCCTGAGATCGCCCCGTGCCATCGCCGCCTCGACCTTGCGCCGCTGTTCGGCGGCCAGGGATCCGTGGTGCAGGCCGATGGGCAGATTCTCGTCGTTGATCTCCCACAGCCGCTGGAACACGAACTCCGACTGCCACCGGGTGTTGACGAAGATCAGGGTCATCCCCGACCGCTTGATGGCGTCATAGACCTCGGGGATGGCGTGCTGGCCGGTATGCCCGGCCCAGGGGACGTGGCCTTCGCTGACCAGGACATCGACGACCGGGGGAGCGCCGGGGTCGCCCTTTACCAATATGACTCCTTCCCCCCTTGCGGGGGAAGGTGGCTCGCGGAGCGAGACGGATGGGGGGTGAGACCGGGTCTCGACAGCGGGGGAGTCCGGACGCGCATCATCCGTATCCTCGTACCCCCCATCCGTCAGCCTCCGGCTGCCACCTTCCCCCGCAAGGGGGGAAGGGCTCAACCAGTCTTGAATAAGCCCAGGATCATCGATCGTCGCACTCAACGCCACCCGCCGCATCGCCGGCGAGAAACTCTGCAACCGGCCCAGCGCCAGGTTCAGCAGGTCGCCGCGCTTGCCGCTCCAGATGGCGTGGACCTCGTCCAGGACGATGCATTTCAGGTCGGCGAAATAGGCCCGCGCCCCGTCCCAGGCGCAGAACAGCGCCAGCTGTTCGGGGGTGGTCAGCAGGATGTCGGGCGGGAACTCGCGCTGGCGTTGCTTCTTGGATTGCTTGGTGTCGCCGGTGCGGCTCTCGACGTGGATGTTCAGGCCGATCTCGCGGATCGGGGTCATCAGGTTGCGCTCGACGTCGGTAGTCAGGGCCTTCAGCGGCGAGACATAGAGGGTATGCACCCCCGACCCCGGCCCGAAGGTCGGACGCGGCCCCCGCTCGGCCAGTTCGATCAGACTGGGCAGGAACCCGGCCAGGGTCTTGCCGCCACCGGTCGGGGCGACCAGCAGGGCGTGATGCCCCGCCTGTCCCGCTGCGATCATCTCGGCCTGGTGGCGCCGCAAGGACCAGCCGCGCGTGGCGAACCAGTCGGCGAACAGGGGCGGAAGGTCCATTCCCGCCACGATAGAGGGGACCATCCGGCAGCGCCAGATGTTCCCCTTCTGTTTTCGCGAGACCTATTGCGGCTCGACGGTGACGCCGCGCGTTTCCAGCATGGCCTGGACGCTGTCGGGTCCGGCCAGGTGGGCCGCGCCGACCGCGATGAAGGCGGTGCCCGATCCGGCCAGCAGGCCCTGGATGTCGTCAGCGAACCCGGCGTTGCGACGCGTCAGCAGGGCATCGTAGATGGCCGGCGCGGTGGCTTTCATTTCGTCCACGCCCAGGGCCTGGATGCCCGCGACGTCACCGGCGGCCCAGGCGGCGACCAGGCCGTCCAGCTCCGTCGTCGCGGCGTCGAACGATTCCAGCGTGCTGCGCAGGAACTGCAGCTGGGCGTCTTCGGGCAGGGTGGCCAGGACGCGGACCTGTTCGTCGAGGGTTTCAAATCCGCGGACGGATTTCCCACCGGCCAGGGCCCGCGCTTTCAGGATCGTCTCGACGCCCGAGGCGGGATCGTACCCGGCCTTCATCAGGGGCGCGATGGACAGGGTCAGGCCCGCCATCCAGGGACGCAAAGGATCGAGCTGGGCCGCCGAGGCGCCCATGGTCTGGGCCGCTGCGTCGAGGTCGGCGATCTCGGCGGGCGTCAGAAGGCTGGACAGGGGCGTCTGCGGCGAAATCCCGTACTGCTGGATCAGGGGCAGGATCGCGGCCTGGTCGTCGGGGTTGGAGATCTCGAAATAGATGTCAGAGGCGGCGGCGAAGGCGGCATCGACCTTGGCCGAGCCCCAGGCCGTGGTCGGGCGCAGCACATGGACCGTGCCGAACAGATAGAGCGTCGAGTCCGCGTCCTTGATCACCCACAGGGCCGGGCCAGACCCCGTCGCGGGCAGGACGGCGGCCGGGGCGGCAGCGGTGGTCGCCGGCGCGGCCTGGGCCAGGGCCTTGGCGGGGGCGGCGACCAGGGCGGCGGCGAGCGCGAGGCCCAGGATCGACCCTCCGGCGAAACGGCCCAGATCGGCGACGGAGGTCTTGAGGCGAGCAAGCGTGGTCATGGCTGAAATCCTTGTGGTCAGCGTGAAGGATGGAAACGGTAAAGAGAAGGGGTGGCCGGGCGACCGTTCAGGTCATGCCGCGCCGGACGGTCGCGATGATCGAAGCGGCCAGATAGACGCCCATGAGGATGCCGGTCATGCCCCAGGCGGTCAGGCCATCGATCAGGCCCAGCCGTTCGGCGGCCGCATAGACGAACAGCGCCGTCTGCAGAGCCCAGAAGGCCATGGCGCTGGTCTCGGCCATCACGCGGCGCAGCATCTCATCCGCAGCGCGCCACAGCATGAGGTTGGCGACGGTCTGGACCGCCAGCAGGCCCAGGATGATCACGAAGACCAGGTTGGGATCGAGCAGCGTGGCGCCGAAGACCGGCAGGGCGAACATCACCCCGGCCAGCAGCAGGACGAGGACTTGAAGCAGGCCGCAGCCCCTGGGCACGTCCCGGGGTCGGGTCGCCATCACGCCGGCGCTGACCACGGCCATGGCGGTCAGGCTGACAGCCATCAACATGGCCACCTCGTCTTCCCAACTGCCGATGAGGTCGCGGCCAAGCCCGGCGAGAGCGTAGCCGCTCAGCCCGCCCATCCCGGCCAGGGCGGCGATGCCGAGTATCTTTTGCCAGACGGGCCGGCGGGCGGTGTTTTCGGTGTGCATCAGTCGTACCTCCCTATTCCGAGAAAATGGCTTCGATGGGCTGGCCGAAGACCCGCGCGATCTTGAAGGCCAGGGGCAGTGAAGGGTCGTAGCGGCCTGTCTCCAGGGCGTTGACGGTCTGGCGCGACACGCCGAGCTGTTCGGCCAGCGTGGCCTGGCTCCAGTCGCGTTCGGCGCGAAGGACCTTGAGGCGGTTGTTCATGACATCACCGCCGCGCCAGCCACCACCACGCCCAGACGATGGTGTAGCCGGCCAGCATCAGCAACAGCATCAGCATGGCTCCGGCGGCCATATAGGCGGCGGGATCGGTTCGGCCGGATACGGCAAAACGCAGCGCCTCGGCCTGGTCCAGACCCGACAGGATGACGCCGACACCGCCGACCGCCATTCCGGCCGTACCGCCCCAGTACCAGGCCGTCTTGTGCGCCTCGCGCGCCGCCTCGTCGATCGAACGCATCCAGGCCACACCGACCCACAGCGATCCGATCATGATCAGGACGGCGAAAATGGTCATGATCCAGACCACGGCATCGTCCGACGTCATCACGCCGTGAGCGGACATGTATCCGAAGGCGACCCCGGTCACGAACAGCAGAACCAGCAGGCCGAGCAGCCCCAGCAGGCTCTTGCCGATCACACCCCAAAGCCCCTTGGCCATGACAAACTCCCCTGTCGTTTGGACAAGGGTGTTTTACATCACACCGCATAGCTGTCAAGCAGCCTTGTCAGACGAGTTTGCGGATTTCGTCCGACGCGACGAGCTCGGGCCGGGTCAGGACGCGGGGGGACTGGTCGATCGCGGTCAGTTCGGGCAGGGCGCGACCCTCGTGGTTGACCTGGAGATCCTCGAACCGACGCGCCTGGACCATGACCTGGCTCTCCAGCGACCCCACCAGCTTGTTGTAGTGTCCGACCGCCCCCTCCAGCGACCGGCCCACGGCAGCGGCGTGTCCGCCCATGGCGGCCAGACGCTTGTAGAGCTCCTGGCCCAGACGGGCCACCTCGTCGGCGTTTCGAGACTGTTCCTCGGCGCGCCAGCCATAGGCGACGGCCTTGCACAGGGCGAACAGGGTGGTGGGGGTGACGATGACGACACGCGAATCCATCGCCTGGGTCATCAGGTCGGGCTCATGGTCCAGGGCGGCCGAAAGGAAGGCGTCACCCGGCACGAACATCACCACGAAGTCGGGACTGGGCTTGAACTGGTCCTGATAGGCCTTGGACGAGAGCTGGCGCACGTGAGTCTTCATGCTTGTGGCGGTGCGCAGGGAGGCGGCTCGCGCCTGGGCGTCCTCGTCGCCGTCGGTCGCGTCGGCGAAGGCCAGCGACACCTTCGCGTCGATCACGAACATGCCGCCACCGGGGAGTTTGACGATGAAGTCGGGCCGCGAATGACGGCCTTCGTCATTGAGCTCCGACGTCTGTTCGGTGAAGTCGAAACGTCCGGCCATGCCCGCCGCCTCCAGCACATTGCGACAGGTCTGTTCGCCCCAGCGTCCGCGTCGCCCGGTATTGCCGCGCAGGGCCTCGGTCAGTTTGCGGGCCTCGTCGCGGGTCGCCGACGACGCCGTCATCAGCAGGTTGAGTTGTTCCTTGAGCCCGCCCGTCTCCTCGACGCGAACCCTTTCCAGAGCCGAGACGTGTTCCTGGAATGCTTTCAGCGTGTCGGCGACGGGCTTGAGCTGGGCCTCCATCCGCTGCTGCGCGACACGATCCTGGGCCTGGAAGGACTCGGTGGCGCGGGTCACCATCTGGTCGGCGATGGCCTGTGCCGACTGGGCCGCCTGGGCCCTGAGCAGATCGCCCATGGTGACGCGGCTTTCCTCGATCAGCTGGATGCGGTGCTGGGCCGCATCCAGCCCCGACTTCGCCTTCTGCCACCCCATAAAGGCCCACAGAAACGCCGCGCCGAAAGCGACGGCGAGGGCGGCGAGGATGGGGACCAGGGTGTTCATGCTCCGTTCCTAGACGGAATCGGCCGTCCGGGAAAGGCGTGTGGGTTCAGCTACCGCCGTACCGAGGTTCGGGATACCAGTCCGAGTCCACGACCTGGGTCCAGTCATAGCCGGACCGGCTTGCCAGCACCGTGGCCCGTTCCAGTAGTCCCCGAGTCTCCAGAGACTTGACCGCATAGGCGAACGCGTCGTCGAGTTCGGGCCGCACCCGGTTCTCGATGGTCGCGGTCAGGCGTTTGGACAACTGGTGACGAAAGCCGGCGATCTCGCCTCGCCAGTGGGGGATGGTTTCCACGGGCCCGATGAACTCGATCTTCAGCAGATGTTCGAGGATGTTCTCGATCTGGCTTTCGCAGGCGCGGTATTCCGACTTGCCCAAGTCCTCGATCTCCTCGGCGAGATTGTCGTAGTCGAGCGCGTTCTCGCCGCCCCGTCGGGCGCGCAACGCGGACGCCTGAACCTCGGTCCAGGCGAGGTAGTCGCGCTCGTAGAGATCGCTTCCTGAGACGGGCGGCTTTTGCAGATCGTCGGCCATGGCCCGACTATATCACGCCGGACGCCGGGCTCGAAGCGCCTGGACGATGGTGCCGTCGTCGAGCCAGTCGAGGTCGCCACCGACGGGAACCCCACGCGCTAGGGACGTCACCTCCACCCCGGAACCCGCCAGCCGTTCGGCCAGATAGTGGGCCGTGGTCTGGCCGTCGACGGTGGCAGGCAGGGCCAGGACCACTTCGCGCACGGCACCGTCGGTGCCGATACCGCTCCGTGCCCGGCCGACCAGTTCGGCGACCCGCAGGTCATCGGGACCGACGCCGTCCAGCGCGGAAAGTAGCCCGCCCATGACATGATACTTCCCCCGGAACGCACCGGATCGTTCCATGGCCCACAGGGCGCCGGCCTCCTCGACCACGCAGATCAGGCCGTTGTCGCGGCTCGGGTCCGAACAGATGGAGCAGGGGTTGCGGGTGTCGGGCGCGCCACAGACCGAACAGGACGACACCTTCTCCGCCGTCTCGGCCATCGCGGCCGCCAGCGGCACCAGCAGTTGCTCGCGCTTCTTGAGCAGTTGCAGGGCCGCACGCCGGGCCGAGCGTGGACCCAGCCCCGGCAGCTTGGCCAGAAGCGAAATCAGCCGCTCGATCTCGGGTCCGGCGGAGGCGGCCAAGACGTCAGAACAGTTTCGGCATGCCGGGGATGTTCATCCCGGCCAGCGGCCCGGCGGCGTCGCGCATCAGGCCGTTGTTGATCTCATCCAGCTTGCGCTTGGCGTCGGCATGGGCGGCGACGATCAGGTCGGCCAGGATCTCGCCCTCGCCGGGGACCAGCAGGCTGTCGTCGATGGTCACGCCGGTGATCTCGCCGGGGCCCTTCAGCGCCACGGTCACCAGCCCGCCGCCCGAGGTGCCGGACGCGGAGGATTCGGCCATCTTCGCCTGGGCGTCCTGCAGCTTCTGCTGCATCGCCTGGGCCTGTTGCATGAGGGAGTTGAGGTCTTTCATGGCCTCTAGATAGGCCGAAGCGGTGCGCTGCAACAGGGGGCGGCGACACCGCGCTTGATCGCCGGACCGGAAACGCTGCATTGCCGGGACTGGTCTTGCATCGCAGCGCCACAGAGCTATTTAGCAACCGAACTTGTTTCCATTCAATCGGACACTCCCATGGCCTATGACCCCTCCACCCGCGACGTCGCGCTCGACGACACCGCCCTGGCCCAGTTGTTCACCGAGGCCCGCACCCGCAACGATTTTTCCGATCGGCCGGTGCCCGAGTCCCTGCTGCGCAAACTCTACGACCTGACCAAATTCGGCCCGACGGCCGTGAACTCGACCCCTGCGCGGTTCATCTTCCTGACGACGCCGGAGGCCAGGGCGCGGCTGTCGCCCTTCATGAGCGGCAGCAACCAGGCCAAGACGCTGAAGGCCCCGGTCAACGTCATCATCGCCACCGACAACGCCTTTCACGAACACCTCGACTACCTGTTCCCGCACGCGCCCGGCGCGAAAAACTGGTTCGCCGACGAGGCCGCACGCAAGGAAGGTGCCTTCCGCAACGCCTCGCTCCAGGGCGGCTATTTCATGATCGCGGCCCGAGCCCTGGGCCTCGACGTCGGCCCGATGTCGGGATTCGACGCGGCAGGCGTGAAGGCCGAGTTCTTTCCCGAGCCGAACATCGAGCCCAACTTCATCCTCAACCTGGGCTACGGCACCGACGTGAACCTGTTCCCCCGTTCGCCGCGACTGGCGTTCGAGGACGCAGCGAAGACCCTCTGAACCGGCTTCAGTCCTCGTCCCCGTCGTCGTCCGGGATCGCCGGCATTTCGACGGCGGGGGCCAGGGTCTTGATGTCGGTGATCTTCGCGCCCGGAAATGCGGCCATGACGGCGGTGACGAAGGGGTCGGCCTCGACCGCGGCGCGTTCCTCGGCCCGGCCGCGTTTCTCCTGTTCGATCAGGGTCTCGCCGCCGCCCTGGCCGTTGGCGGCGATCAGCCAGGTGCGGCCGGTCCACTCCTTGAGCCGTCCGGCCAGCCGCTGGGCCAGGCCGACGGGCGCGCCGGGACCGCTCTCATAGACGATGGCCCCGGGCTTGAACGACACCGGCTTCACATAACGTTCGACGTCGAGTTTCAGCGCGATCTCGCGCTTCTCGCCGATCAGGGCGACCGTGGCCTCGAAGGTCTGGGGGTCCGGCAGGCTGGGTCGGGCCGCCGCGCGCGGGGCCATCTGGGCCGAGGCACCGCCCCCGCCGCCACCTGAACCACCACGGGGCCCGGCACCGCCCGGAACCTCCCCGTTCTGCAGGGCCTTCAGCGCCTCTTCCGGTCCCGGAAGGTCGGCGGCGTAGGCCAGGCGGACGATGGCCATCTCGACCGCATCGGCCGGGCTCGGCGCACGCCGCACCTCGTCCAGGGCCTTGAGCAGCATCTGCCAGGTCCGCGACAGGGTCCCCGCCGAGATCGCCGCTCCCAGCGCCGCCAGGGTCCGGGCCTGATCCGCAGGCAGCCGCGTCGCATCGGGCCCCAGCATCTTGGCCACGGAGGCGGCGTGGCAATGCTCCAGCAGGTCGTTGGTGACCTGCACCGGATCGGCGCCATAGCCATAAAGCGTCCGGAAACTCTCCAGCGCCTCGGGCGTGCGGCCGGCCATGATCTGTTCGAACAGGGCGATGGTCTGGGACCGGTCGGCCAGGCCCAGCATGTCGCGCACGACCTCGGTCTTGACCGTCTCGCCGCGCTCGCCCTGGACCAGGGCCTGATCCAGCAGGGACAGGCCGTCGCGCACCGACCCCTCGGCGGCCCGCGCGATCAGGGCCAGGGCGTCGTCCTCGACCTTCATGCCCTCCTTGCCGGCGATCCGCGACAGGTGTTCGACCAGAATCTCGGGCTCGACGCGGCGCAGGTCGAACCGCTGGCAGCGGCTCAGGATCGTCACCGGCACCTTGCGAATCTCGGTGGTGGCGAAGATGAATTTGGCATGGGGCGGCGGCTCTTCCAGCGTCTTCAGCAGGGCGTTGAAGGCGTTGTTGGACAGCATGTGCACTTCGTCGAGCACATAGACCTTGTAGCGGGCCTCGACCGGAGCATAGCGGACACTCTCGATAATGTCCCGAATGCCCTCGATGCCGGTATGGCTGGCGGCGTCCATCTCCATGACGTCCATATGCTGGCCCGCCATGATCGCCGCGTCGTGGCGACCGAAGGCGGTCAGCTCCAGCGAGGGCCGGTCGATGACGTCGGTCTCGTTGTTCAGCGCCCGGGCCAACAGCCGCGCGGTGGTCGTCTTGCCGACCCCCCGCACCCCGGTCAGCATGAAGGCGTGGGCGATCCGGCCGGTGGCGAAGGCGTTGGTGAGCGTCCTCACCATCGCTTCCTGCCCGATCAGGTCCTCGAAGGTGCGCGGCCGGTATTTGCGCGCCAGGACGGTATAGGCCTCGCCGTCCCCTTCGACGGGGGCAGGTTCGGAGACCGGGACCGGCCGGGGCGCTTCCCTGGGGCCGGTCTCGGCCACAGCGACCGGCGCGGCCGCAGGCGCACCGAACATGTCGTCGGTGTTGTCGTCCCGCTCGGGCGCATCGTCTTCCGCCCAGGGCGGATCGCCGGAATCAAGGTCGATGTCGGTCATGACCCGAACCTACCGCGAACCCGCCCGACGATGCGACTCCGAACGCGCTCAAGCCGCGAGACGCCGCAGGTTGAGCGGTAGCGCCCAGATCAGGCCGTAAGATCGCGTGGCAGTTGCCCGCCGTTATCGACGATCTTCTGGATCACCTGCTTGTGCAGCCAGATGTTCATGCTGGCCGAGTCCGACGTGTCCCCGGTGTAGCCCAGCTCCTCGGCCAGCTCCTTGCGCTCTGACAGCGAGCTTTCCAGCCCCAGCAGCTTCATCAGATCGACGATCGAGGTGCGCCAGTTCAGCTTCTCGTCGCGGACGCTGTTCTTGAAGTCGAGGATTCCGGCGACGTCGACGGGCTCTGCCGTCACCGCTGCGGTCGGGGCGACCGAGGGCATCGGGGCCGCGCCCGGCATCGGCGTGGGCGTGGGCCGGGGCGCGGGAGACGCCGTGGGGTGGTCGTCCTTCTTGCGCCCAAAGATGCCGCCGAGGATGTTACCGAGAATGCTCATGACGTCCGCTCCTGCCGTTGAGCGACAGGAGCGATCCGCAAGCCAAGCGGTTCCCGAGCCTCGTCAGGCCTCAGGAAAATCCGCCCCTTCGGTGACATCGGCCCAGGCGTCGAAATCGGCCCTCAACGCCTCGATCTTGGCCCGCCCGCCTTGCAGCGCCATCTTGCCGAGCAGCAGGCGGAGCGGCGGGGTCTCCGACTCGACGGCGTCGATGATCGCCTTGGCGGCGCGTTTGGGGTCGCCGGGCTGGGCTCCGGACCAGCCCCGGATCTGGGCCCGGCGCGCGCCGGCGGTGGCGCTATAGTCCTCGATCGGATCGACGATCTCGTTGGCGGAACGTCCGGCCCAGTCGGTGCGGAACGCCGACGGCGCGACGATCAGGACGCGAATGCCCAGCGGATTGACCTCGGTCGCCAGGGCCTCGGACCAGCCGTCGACGGCGAATTTCGTCGCATTGTAATACCCCACGCCCGCCGAGGCCCTGATCCCGCCGACCGACGAGATGTTGACGATCGTCCCGGCTCGCCGCGCGCGCATCGACGGCAGGACCTTTTCGGTCATCCGGGCCAGGCCCCAGAAATTGATCTCGAACATCCACCGAACCTCGGCCTCGACGCTCTCCTCGATCGCGCCGAAATAGCCGATGCCGGCGTTGTTCACGAGCACGTCGATGCGGCCGAACCGCGCCAGCGCCTGGGCGACGGCAGCCTCGGCCTGGGCGTCGTCGGTGACGTCGAGCCGGACCGCCAGGACGCGCTCGCCACCGCTCTGGGACAGATCGGCGATGTCTTCGGGTTTGCGCGCGGTGGCCACGACCCGGTAACCGGCGTCAATCAAGGCGAGCGCCAGGTCGCGACCGAACCCGGTCGAACAGCCGGTGATGAACCAGACGGGGGTGTCGTGGTCGACCATGCGCGAGCTCCGTTTGCGGCAAGCCGCTCAGGTGGGGAAGGGCAACGGATCTGGCAACCGGCCGTCGTCCGTATCGCGGCACCGCGCGAAGCCAGACCTCACCCCACCCGAGGCGATTTCAGCCGGCGCTTGTTGGAATGGCTTTCCGGGGCCGTGCCGAGATCCTCGGGCAGTTCGCCCTTGAAGTAGAAGCGCTGCCAGGCCTCCTTGGCCGCATCGGGGTCGCCCGACGCCAGCCGCTTGTTGAAGTCGGTCCTCTGGCGGTTCCAGGCCTCGAACTGGCCCTTCATCACGGGGTTGCTATCCAGCGATCGGATCACCGGCTGGAACTGCTCGACCTGTTTGTGCTGGACAAGGTTGATGAAGCAGAAGGGCTCGCCCTTTTCGAACTTGATCCGGCCGGGGCGGGTGAAGATCCAGTTCATCGTGAACGGGAACGGCAGCCAGTCGGTCTCGATCAGCCCGACCAGGGCCTGGATACCGTCCTTCACGTGATTGGGCGACCCCGAACAGGTCATGCCCCAGCCCGGCGGCGTCCGGAACAAATACTGGGGGTGCATGGTCAGGACCCCGCGCGAGAAATGCGAGGTCACGAAATGGTCGGCCTGGGGGTTGGGCCGGTCGGGTGTGATGGTGATGTCGTTCTGGCTGGGCCCGCCGTTCCACTCGGCCGAGAAGCCGAACGGGCACAGGATTTCCCACCCCGTCGTATTGGCCATGTTCAGCGGCAAACACCGATAGGGGTGCCGCGAGATGAAGGCGTCCATCCAGTTGCGCGACTGCCGTCCCGGGATCAGATCCGGCGGCGTCCCGGTCATCGGATAGCATTCCAGTTCCACGGGCGGGCTCCAAGCGGTATCGATGCGGTTCAACCCTTAGCCCGGCACACCATGACGGCTCAACCTGCCTGTGATCGCGACGGCCTGCTGGCCTGGATGGCCGACAACGCCATCGCCCAGACGACGCACGACCATCCGGCCGTGTTCCGCGTCGAGGAGGGGCTCGATCTCAAGGCCGGAATGCCCGGTGCCCACACCAAGAACCTGTTCCTCAAGGACAAGAAGTCCAGGCTGTGGCTGATCTCCGCGGCCCAGGACACGGTGATCGACCTGAACCGCGTGCCCGCCCTGATCGGCGCGCCGCCGGGCACGGGGCGCTTCTCCTTCGCCAGTCCGGAGTTGATGTGGGCGACGCTGGGCGTCCGCCCGGGCTCGGTGACGGCCTTGGGCCTGATCAACGATGTCGAGCATCAGGTCCGGTTCGTCCTCGACCGCCGCCTGTGGGAGGCCGACATCGTCAACTTCCACCCCCTGACCAATACGGCCACGACCGCGCTGGACCAGGCGGCGTTCCGGCGGTTCCTGGCCCTGCTGGACCGCGAGCCGATCGTGGCGGATTTCGATCGAACTCCCGGCGCTTGACGCAGATACGGCCCGGCCGTACATTGTGGCTGTGCTGATCGTTGTCGCCCAGACCGCCGCCTTCACCGCCCAGGCCAGGGCCGAAGGCATGACGGAAGCGGAGATCACGACGGCCATCAACATCATTGCCGCCAACCCGACCGGCGGCGTGTCCCTGGGCGGTGGCCTCTACAAGGTCCGCGTCCCTCGTGAAGGCAGCGGCAAGTCGGGCGGCTATCGGGTGGTGACACTCTATGTGAGCGACAATGCCCCCGTGGTCCTGCTGGCGGTCTTGTCGAAATCCAATGCGGCCAACTTCACTCCGCGCGCGCTGGCGGCGATGAAGGATGTGGCCAAGACCCTTAAAAGCGGAATGCGACCATGAGCAAGACGAGACGACCCGCCATCGACATCGGCGACGAAGACCACGATCGCATCATGGCCGGACTGGCCGAGGCCAAGGCCATTCTGGACGGCGTCGCGCCCGCCGACAGTTATGTCCTGCATCGGGTCGCCGTCCCTGACCACGTAGACGTCAAGGCGATCCGGTCTCGAACCGGCCTGTCGCAGGTGGCGTTCGCGGCCCGCTACGGTTTCTCGCCCGGTGCGGTGCGGGACTGGGAGCAGAACCGCAAGCCTCCGGAAAAGGCCAACCGACTGCTCCTCACCATCATCGAGCGACGACCTGACGTGATCGACGACCTGCTGACCGCCTGATCAGCCCTCCACCTTCGCCGACACCTTCCTGATCCAGCTGTAGAGGCCGAACACCAGCACCGCGAAGACGGCGATGCCCGACAGCATGGCCGGCCAGGCCGAGCCCTCGGGAAGCATGGCGAACGGCGCGTCGTTGCCGGTGAACACGATCACCCCGGCGGTCATGACCAGGAACAGGCTCTCGCCCACGATCAGGCCGGATGCCAGCAGCACCCCCATCCGGCGGCCGACGTCGGCGAACCGGGTGGTCTTGATCGCCCGGTCATAGACCCAGCCGCAGACCGCGCCGATCACCAGCATCGTGGTGACGGCGGCCGGCAGGTAGAAGCCGATGCCAACGGCCAGGGGCGGCAACTTGACCTTGCCCTTGGTGACGGCGTTCAGGACGATGTCCAGGACGATGATCACGACCCCGATCACCGCGCCGATGCCGATCAGGTCCCAGCGCAGGCCGCCCTCGATCACCCCCTTGGCCAAGGCCGAGATCAGGGTCGCCTGAGGCGCGGCCAGGGGCGCATCGGCGATCCCGACCGGTCCACCCTCGAAACCGAAGGCCTTGTTGAGCAGGTTCAGGATCAAGGGGATGACGATGGCGCCGGCCCCCACGCCGACGATCAGGGCCGTCTGCTGACGCCAGGGCGTGGCCTCGACCAGCTGGCCGGTCTTGAGGTCCTGAAGGTTGTCGTTGGCGATGACGGCGACGGCGAACACCACCGCCGTGACGATCAGGGCGAAGGCCACGACCGAGGGATCGGCGGGCAGGCCGGCGATGGCCAGCACCCCCAGCATCAGCACCGAGGCGATGACGATGGCCAGGATGCCGACGCCCGATACCGGGCTGTTCGACGACCCGATCAGCCCAGCCATGTATCCGCAGATGGCCGCCACGGCGAAACCGATGATGACCACATAAATCAGGCCGCCGGCGACCAGCAGGGCCGTCGATCCGGCCAGGGTGGCGTTGCCTTGCGCGAACCAGGCCAGCAGGCCGCCGATGCCGATCAGACAGGCGACCGACAGACCGGCGACGATGTTGATCGGGATATCCTGTTCCGTCCGGGCCAGGACCTCGCCCGAGTTGCGGCGGCGGTTGGCGGCCAGGGCCGAGGTCAGCCCGCCGATCAGCGGCCCTGCCAGCTTGATCAGGGTCCAGATGGCAGCGACGCCGATGACGCCCGCGCCCATGAACCGGACCTCGCGCCGCCAGACGGTGGAGGCCAGTTCCTCGGCGGCCACGCCCGGCTCGAGCGTGGTGGCGATGGAGGGAATGCCGTTGGCCGTCAGCCAGGCGATGGTGTCCGGGTTGGTCAGGATCGGCACCGCGATCCCCCAGGCCAGCAACAGGCCGAACGCCTGGGCCAGACCGACCGTCAGGCCGATCAGGTGGCCCGCGCCCAGCAGCGCGAACTGCATCCCGAATCCGAGACCGGTCGCCCCACCGCCGAACGCCGCCGGAAGCTTGAGGAACCGCGCCGCCTCGCCCGCGAACACCCGGCCCGCGACCAGCAGGGCGTATCCGGCCGAGATGACGGCGCCGGTGATCACGACCCACAGCCCGGCCTTGTTCTCGCGCACGGCAGCGTCGGTCTGCTCGGCCCCGCGCGAGCCGACGGTCAGGACCTCGGCGGCCGCGACGCCTTCCGGGTAGGGCAGGCCGGCATCGACCACGAGCGCACGGCGCAGCGGGATCGAGAAGGTCACGCCGAGCACGCCGCCGAACACGCAGATCAGGACCGATTCCCAGAACGGAAACTCAAGCCACCAGCCGACCATGACCAGGCCCGGCAGCACGAAGATGATCGAGCTCATGGCCCCGCCGACCGACGCGACGGTCTGGACCGTCATGTTCTCCCAGATGGTCGAGGTCTTGAACATCCGCAGGATGGCCATGGAGATGACCGCCGCCGGGATCGCCGAGGCGAACGTCAGCCCGACCTTCAGACCAAGATAGGTGTTGGCGGCCGTAAAGATCACCGCCAGCAGACACCCCAGGACCAGGGCCCGGATCGTCAGTTCGACGCGTTTGACGGTCGATGCGGGGGCAGGTGTGTCGGTCATGTCGTGGGTCCCTCTCGAACGGCGGAGGTAAGCCGGAATTCCGTTCCGGCGCAACGGCCGCAATCAGGTCAGGCGACCACGACCACGGGTCTGCGACGTTTCAAGACCGGCAGGGGCCGCCGACCGGGCACGGGTGCCGCGGCCATGATCCGGTAGAGCCCGGCCAGCACCAGGGCCGTGATCGCCCAGGACAGCAGAACGTCCGACAGATAGTGCCCCCCGAAGGCGACCCGGTTCAGCGACAGCGCGACGGCATAGACAGCCGCGACCGCGACCGCCGGGGTTCGCCAGCGCGCAGGCACCAGCAACAGGACCGCGCACACCATCCAGGTCGCCGAGGATGCCTCGCCCGAGACGAACGAACAGTTGTCGCGGCACGCATCGCTGACCTGCCAGACGCCGCTGAAGCTCGCCTCGCCGCCGAACAGGTCGGTCTGGACGGGCCGGGCCCGCCCCCAGCCGTTCTTCAGCACCGTATTGACCACCAGACCCGGTCCCGTCACCAGCCCTACCAGCAGGAAGGCGCAGCGCCGTCCGAGGCCCACCCCGACCGGGCCGACACCGCCACGCCCAACGGACCAGCGACGGCACGCCAGGGCACCCACTGTCACGATCAGCAGCCCGGCGAGAACCCAGCTGGACGATTTGCGCAGCGTCCTCAGGATCGGATTCTGAGACAGGGGAAATCCGTCGCCCGCCTGGTGGAAGGCCTCGCTGACGGCCAGGTCCACCCCGGGAAACACTAGGAAATAGATCGACAGGATCACGACCGCCGCCAGGGCCACGGGGACCGGATCGCCGGGCCGCACACCGGCGGCGATCGATACCTGAAGCCGTGCGAGCGAGCGCCGCGCCCGGTTCGAATGGTCAAGCTTGAGGCGGCTTCTCCCCGAAGGCGGCCCCGTCTAGGGTACGGACATGCCTGAACTTCCCGAGGTCGAAACCGTCCGGCGTGGCCTGGAGCCCGTTCTGGTGCGAGCGCGGCTGACCCGCGTGCGCCAGAACCGGCCCGATCTGCGGTTTCCGTTTCCGGAGCGGTTCGTCGAACGGCTGGACGGCGCGACCGTCGAACGGATCGACCGCCGCGCCAAATATCTGCTGGCTGCCCTGTCGACCGGCGAGACCTGGGTGACACACCTGGGCATGACGGGCCGCTTCACCCTGGACGGAACCCAGGTCGGGGAGTTCGAGGAACCGGCCCCCATCGCCGGCAAGCACGAACATATGAGCTTCTGCGCCGTGCGTGGCGATGCGACGACCCGGGTGGGTTTCGCCGACGCCCGCCGGTTCGGCTTCATGGGGTTGATCCCGACCGAGGCGGTCGAGGATCACCCGTGGTTCAGGGCGCTCGGCCCCGAACCGCTCGGCAACGGCTTTTCCGGCGCGCATCTGGCCCAGGTGTTCGACGGGAAGACCCAGAACATCAAGGTGTCCCTGCTGGACCAACGCAATGTGGCGGGTCTGGGCAACATCTATGTCTGCGAGGCCCTGTACCGGGCGCGCATCTCGCCTCTGATCGCGGCGGGCAAGGTGTCGAAACCCCGGCTGGAGACCCTGGCCCGGGTCGTGCGCGATGTGCTGAACGACGCCATCGCAGCCGGCGGCTCGACCCTGCGCGACTTCGCCAATGCCGACGGGGGCCAGGGCTATTTCCAGCACCGGTTCGACGTCTATGGCCGCGAGGGCCAGCCGTGTACGGCCGAAACCTGCACGGGCGTGATCAAACGCATCGTGCAGGCCGGTCGATCAACCTTCTATTGCCCGAGTTGCCAGAAGCGCTGAGGTCGCGCCTCTGGCAAAGGGATCGTCTTATTTTCCGAACAGCTTGGCCCAGCGGCGCTTGTCGCGGTTCTTCCAGGCACCGCGGTGATAGGCGTCGGAGCCGATCAGCGGCACGACCGTCGTGGCCTCGGCGAAGACCATCTGTTCGTGGGTCGTCTGGACCTTGCCCCACGAGGCGGCTTCCTTGAGCGTCGAGGAAGAGCAAGCCCCGTCGCGGACGTCAGCGACCGTGATCTGGACCGCATAGCGGTGCATCTCGGCCTCGATACCCAGGATCTCGGCGCAGACGACCGTGTCCTGGGCGAAGTTCTTGGGCACGCCGCCGCCGACCATGAACAGGCCGGTGACGCCCGCTGCGATCTTGATGTCGGTCAGTTCACGGAAGTCCGCGACCGCGTCGATCATCAGATAGGGCTGGCCCGCCGCGATCCGCTCCTTCTGGTGCTTGACCAGGCCGAAGCCGGCCGATGAGTCGACGAAGGCCGGGCAGAAGATCGGCACGCCTTCTTCATAGGCGGTCTGGATCAGCGACCCTTCCTTCTTGGCATTCCCTTCAGAGAGCCACTTGCCCATCTCCCAGATGAACTCGCGGCTGGAATAGGCGCGCGGCTCCAGCGCGTTGCAGATCTCCAGGATGGTGTGATCGCAGTTCTGGAGCTCTTCCTCGTCGATATAGGTGTCGTAGATCCGGTCGATGTAGTTGTCGCGCAGGACGTTGTCGTCCACCTCGCCTGCTGCCTGATAGTGTTTGAAACCCAGGGCCTCGAAGAAATCCATGTCGACGATGGAGGCGCCGGTGGCCACGATCGCGTCGATCATGCCGAACTTCACCATGTCTCGGTACACGTGCATGCAGCCGCCGGCCGAGGTCGAACCGGCCAGGATCAGCCACGGCGAACAGTCGGCGTCCTCGATGGCCATGGAGAAGATGTCGGCGGCCCGGGCCGTGTCGCGCGAGCTGAAGCTCATCTTGCGCATCGAATCGATGATCGGGCGGGCGTCGAAGGACGTGATGTCGATGTGCTCGACGACGTTCTGGAGCAGCTGAGCCTTGGTGTTGGACTGAACGGGAGCGTTCATTGCAAGGGTTTCCCTTTGGTTTGAGCGCCCGTCGTCAAGGAAAGCAGCGGCCCGGACGGAGCGACGGGCCGCTGCTGATTAGAATGCAAAGGTGACGGTTTCGCGCCAGACCCTAACGGCGGGCCTTCTTGCGCTGACCGGCCTTGCCCTTCGGACGCGACAGACGGACGACCTTGCGGGCTGCTTCCTCCGCCGTGGTGCGTACGGTGGGGATGGAGCGCGGGGCCAGACCGTACAGCGAGGCCATCGGGGCGTCCTCGACGACGGCGAGATCGTGCTCGCCATAGCCGTTGAAGCCCGTGGACATCGCCACGCCGTAAGCGCCCAGCATGCCGATCTCGATGAAGTCGCCTTCACGGATGTCGGCCGGCAGCCAGAACGGACCCGGCATGTGGTCGATCGAATCGCAGGTCGGTCCATAGAACTGGAACGGCTTGAGATCGGCCGAGGCATCACCGTCCCGGACCAGCTTGGTCGGGAAGGGCCAGCGCGAGTGGGTCGCGTCGAACAGCGAGCCGTACGACCCGTCGTTCAGATACAGGGCGTCGCCCTTGCGCAGATCGACACGGGCCAGGATCGACGAGGATTCGGCGACCAGGGCCCGGCCGGGCTCGCACCACAGCTCGGTCGTTTCCGACACGGGCATGTCGTTGAAGCCGCGATGGATGGCGTCGGCATATTCGCTCATGTCCGGCGGGACCATGCCCGGATAGACCGAGGGGAAACCGCCGCCGATGTCGACGATGTCCACGATCACGCCCGCGCGGCTGATGGCGCGACCGACCTGGGCCATGGCGGCCTGATAGGCGGTCGGGCGCATGCATTGCGATCCGACGTGGAAGCAGACGCCCATCAGACCGTCCACGACCGCGCGGCGCGTGGCCAGCAGCAGGGACGGGGCCTGATCGGTGGAGACGCCGAACTTGCCCGACAGCGAATAGGCCGCGCCGTCGGCGGAGACCGCCATGCGCACGAGCAGGTTCAGGTCCGTCGCGCCGCCGGTGGCGTCGAGGATCTTCTGCAGCTCGTCTTCGCAGTCGAGCGAGAAGGTGCGGACGCCGTGATCGAAATAGGCCCTGGTGATCGCCGCCCGGCTCTTGACCGGGTGCATGAAGGCCAGGCGCGCGTCGGCGCTGACCGAGCGAACCAGCTCGATTTCGGCAAGCGATGCGACGTCGAATCCGGTCACGCCAGCGTCAACGAGAGCCTGGATGACCCACGCGGACGGATTGGCCTTCACAGCATAGAAGACGTCAGCCTTGAGATTGTCCTGGAACCAGCGCGCCGCTACGGAAACCGAACGCGGCCGCACGAGTGCGACTGGACGTTCAGGGGACCGCTCGCGGACCAGGTCCAGGGGAAAATGATACGTGCGCAATTCACGTAAACCCCTGTAATTGTTAAACCTAGCCGGCGTTAGCAGCGCAACGTATAGACCTACGGGGTCCGCCGGAAGGCGCGATTTAGGGTCACGGGACTGTCATGTAAAGCGGTTTTTTCGTGGCC
>NZ_JBIIAY010000037.1:0-25927 GCF_044239655.1 Brevundimonas sp. | reverse complement strand
GCTCTATGCCGAGGCCCTGGGCGTGACGCTCGGCGGCATCCGATCGCTGAACGAGGGCGGGGGATATCAGCCGCCCCAGCCCATGCCGATGATGTATGCCCGCGCCGCCATGGCCGAAAGCGACTCGACGCCCATCTCGGGCGGCGAACTGTCGGTGAAGATCGACATCACCGGCGTCTATGATCTGAGATAGGCATCGAACGACAAAGTCGGCTCCCAAGCGGAGCCGACAGCGTCTGTCGAACGTTGCCGTCGGCGGCCTGGCCGTGATTAATCAGGAGACGACGATGACCCAACCCCAGCGCCCCAAGGACCGCACCACCGAGACCGAGAACCAACGCCCTGCCGGCGACGGCGAACCGCCGCGTCCCGCGACCGAGCCGCGTGGCTCCGAGGGCAGTTCGAACTCGGGCGAGACCGCCACCGACCCGGCGACAGGAGAAGAGAACGGGTGAGACTGACGACCATCCTGCTGGCCGCCGCCGGGCTCGGCGCCCTCGTGGCGCTGAGCATGGCCTCGACGGCGCGTGCGCTGACACCCAAGGCAGCCGCCCCCGCCCTGCCGACGGCGGCCGAACAGCCGGCGACCAACTCTGCCGCCTGCCCGGTCAGCGCCGACAGTCTCACACTGGCCGGCGACGGCCTTGTGCGCAGCCGGGCGGCGGTGGCCCGAAATCGGCTGTCGATACTGGCCGTCGGGTCGTCGAGCATCGAAGGGATCGGGGCCAGCCGGGTCGAGCTGGGGTTCGTGCCCCTGCTTCAATCCGACCTGCGGGCACGGTTGCCGACCGTGGCCATCAACGTCTGGAACCGTGGCATCGGCGGCGAGACCGCGCGCGAGACCGTGGATCGGCTGGAGGCCGAGATTCAGCGCTTTCAGCCCGATCTGGTGATCTGGCAACTTGGCACCAATGACGTGCTGCGGGCTCGACCCTGGAACGACATCATGGCCGACATCCAGCGCGGCGAGGCGATCCTGGCGCGCTATAATGTCGATGTGCTGCTGGTCGATCCACAGCGCCTGCCCGAGAACGCGGTTAACTTTCCGGGGCGAAACCCCCTTCTGGACGAGACGGCGCGGCTGATCGCGGTCGAGGGCAGCCGGATCGGATACGCCGTCCAGCGCCGGTTCGAGGCCATGCGCGACTGGGGTCAGTTGAACCGGGGTGGCATCGGTCCGGACGACATCCACATGAACGACGACGGCTATGCCTGCTGGGCCGCGATGACCGCCGAGGGCCTGGCCCAGGCCGTGGCAGAACCTTCTACGGAACGCTCGACGCGTTGAGACCTTGATAGGGCCAGTCCGGCCTTCTTCGAGTGTTTTCATGCGTCTGCGTCCCCACCACCTCGCCCTCCTGCTGACCGTCGCCCTGCCGCTGGCGGCCTGCGGGGCGAATGATCCGGGTGAGGGCGCAAAGGCCGGTGGCAATGCACCCGGTGCGTCTGCCCAGGTTCGGGCCGCGCCGGGCCTGTTCACCCCCGACCAGATCGAACAGGCGATGCCGAGCGCGCAACCGGCCGCTGCGCCGACAACGCCGGCCCCTGCGTCACCGAACGGACAGCCTGCGACGACCCCGCCGGACCCCGCCATGATCCGGCTGCAGATCCTTCTAGACCGCTCGTCCTTCTCCCCCGGCGTCATCGACGGCCTGCATGGCGAGAACGTGCGCCAGGCCATCGCCGCCTATCGCGAGGCGAAGGGGCTCGGCACCGGCGACGCCGTCGATGCAGCCCTGATCCAGTCCCTGGCCACGACCGACGCCCAGCCCGTGATGACGGAATACGCCCTGACCCCGGCCGACGTCGGCGGCCCTTTCAGCCCACCCCCGGCCGGCGAAGACCTGTCGGTCCAGGCCGCCCAAGGCACGAACTTCTCCACCGCCCGCGAACGGATCGCCGAGCGGTTCCACATGTCCGAAGAGCTGCTTCAGGCCCTGAACCCGTCGGTGGATTTCACCCGCGCCGGCGTGGCCATACTGGTCCCGTCGCTAATCGACCGCCCCCTGCCCCAGGTCGCGCGGATCGAGGTCGACAAGGCCGAGAAGGCGGTCAAGGCCTATGACGCCGCCGGAACCCTGGTCGCCTTCTATCCCGCGACGATCGGCAGCGGCGACAACCTGTCGCCGTCGGGCAGCCTGACCGTGACGGGCGTGGCGCCCGAGCCCGACTATCTCTACGACCCCTCGCGCCTGACCTTCGGCAAGGGCGAGCGGGTGACTGTGCCCGCGGGGCCGAACAATCCGGTCGGCAGCGTCTGGATCGACCTGTCGCGCGACACCTACGGCATCCACGGCACGCCCGACCCGTCCAAGATCGGCAAGACCGCCAGCCATGGCTGCGTCCGCCTGACCAACTGGGACGCCGAACAGCTGGCGGCGGCGGTCAAGCCTGGCGTGCCCGTCCGGTTCGTCTAGACCGGTGCCCCCAACGCCGTCCCTCCCCAGAACTCGCACTGGTGTCGGGCGAAGAAGGCGTCGTCCATGCGGTCTCCGGCGGGGTCGAAGACCTTGACCGGGTCGCCACCGGTCAGGACGCGGGGCCACTCCGCCTCGAAGCCGGCGCGCCCGAACCCCGCCCACAGTGCCATCATCCGCTCCGACAGGACCCGCTGGTCGGCATCCCAGGCTCCGGTGTCGGCAAACAGCCAGGACGTCCCGAACACATAGGTCGCTTCCGACGCATGATAGGCCCCCATGTCCAGGCCAGTGATCCAGGACGGTAAGCGGATGGGCGCGCGGCGGTCGGCGAACTCGTAGCCATAGGTCGGGACCCATTTCGCCAGCACCCGCCGCAGGGCATCGGAGGGACAGGCGAACCGGCTGTCGGTGAAACTCTGCGCGATCGCAACGGCCGGGCCCTCGGGGCCGACCGGATAGCGTTCCAGCACCCGGGGCCCCGCGTCGCCATAGAGCCACAGGGTCTCGTCGGCATAACGCTCCATGTCCCGCACCTCGACCGCAAACAGCCGGCCCTCGTCCAGGTTGGTGCCGACGACGACCGGCGTGCGGACGAACCGGCCGGTGGCGAAGGCCTCGGCAGGGCTGATCGGGACAAGCGCGTCACCATAGACCGGCCCCCACGATCCAGGACCATTGATCCCCGACCGCGTGGAGGCCGCGCGGGCCAGCGTCCGGGCCGGCAGACGGCGCAGGCAGGCGACGGCCCCTTCGCCCGTGCAGCCCAGGCGTTCGGCAAACAAGCGCCCGGGCTCGACCTGATCGGCGGCGGCGTTCAGCGACGACGGCTCCAGGCACGGCCCGGATTGCAGGATCACCCGCCTGTAGAGCCCCTGCGACGACGGCGCGGCCATCAGATAACAGGCGCTCCAGGCACCCGAACTTTCGGAAAACAGGGTGACGTCGCCGGGGTCGCCGCCGAACGCCGCGATATTGGCCTGGACCCAACGCAGGGCCGCCTGCTGATCCATCAAACCGTAGTTGCCGCCCGGACCGTCCTCGAAACCGGGATGGGCCAGCCACCCCAGGGCGCCGAGCCGAAAGTTGACCGTAACCACCACCCGGCCCTGCTCGCGGGCCAGGCGGCTGGGGTCATAGTTGGCCCCCGCCCCGATCGTGAAGGCCCCGCCGTGCAGATAGACCATGACCGGACGCGGCGTCGGGCTCGCTGCGGCGGGGGCATAGACGTTGACGAACAGACAGTCCTCCGACCCCACCACGATCCCGCCTCCCCCGCCCAGCACCGCCTCGCGGCCGAGGGCCTGGGTGCAGTCGGCGCCGATCCGCTGGGCGTCGCGAATGCCGGTCCACGGCTCGGGCGGACGGGGCGCGCGCCAGCGGTATTCGCCCTTCGGCGGCGCGGCATAGGGCACACCGAGAAAGGCGCGGACGCCGTCGCCCTCGACCCCACGCAGGGTCCCGGCCTGGGTCGTCGCGAGTACCGGCCGGGCGTCGGCGGCGAACCGGACGTGACGCGCCATCCCCGGATGCGCGATGCAGCCGCCGAGCAGGAGGAGCAGAAGTAAGACACCGATCCCTCTCCCGCCGGGAGAGGGGTCAGCCGGAGACCAGTCCAAAATCCGCGACCTTGCCCATCACGTCCCGCACCTGGCCCAGCAGTTTCAGCCGGTTGTCGCGTTCCTCGGCCACCTCGGAGTTGACCATCACGTCCGTGAAAAACGCATCCACCGGCGCGCGCAGACGGGCGAGCGCGGTCATGGCGGCGGCGAAGTCCTCGGTGTCCAGGGCGGTGTCGACGGCGGTGCGGGCGGCGTCGGCGGCGAAGGCGAGCGTGGTCTCGGCCTCGGGCTGGTTGGGCAGGCCGGTCTGGACCATGCCGGTGGGGATATCGCCCTTCCTGGCCTCGGCCTTGAGGATGTTAGACGCGCGCTTGTAGCCGGCCAGCAGATTGGCCCCGTCGTCAGTGGCGAGGAAGGCGTCCAACGCCTCGACCCGACGCACGATGCGGACGAGGTCGTCGTCGCCGAGCGCGAAGACGGCATCCACCAGGTCGTGCCGCTTGCCCTGATCGCGGAGGAGGACTTTCAGGCGGTCGGCGAAGAAGGCTAGAACATCGGAAGCTTGTCCAACTAGGCCGGCCGCAACCGTCCCTTGAGAATCATACTTGATGCGTAGGCTAGACGTATCGCTGAAGACCACGTCGGTGTCGGACGGCTTAGGGTCATCCATCCGGATAAGCGTATGCCCTTCGGGCGGCCCATCTATAATTTCGCTCAACGAAGCCAACCGAGTGTCTTGCAGGTTGACGCCGTGAGGGCCGCTTTCGGCTAGTGCCACCGCGCCGCGCTTTACCACTGTATAGCGTCGCGTTTGTGCGAAGGTCTCTGCTACCCCACGAAGTGCGGTTTCGACGATCTGGCGAAGAAAAATCTTCTGACCGCTGTCAAGCACGATGCGTACAATACCCAACGCCGCACGCCTCAGCGCGAACGGGTCCTTGGAGCCGGTGGGCTTTTCGTCGACGGCGAAGAAGCCGACGAGGGTGTCGAGCTTGTCGGCCAGGGCGACGGCGACCGTCAGGGGCGCGGTGGGGACCGTGTCGGCGGGGCCCTGGGGCTTGTAGTGGTCGCGGATGGCATCGGCGACGGCGTCGGACTGACCGAAGGCGCGCGCATAGTATCCGCCCATGACGCCCTGCAGTTCCGGGAACTCCCCGACCATGCCCGACGCCAGGTCGGCCTTGGCGAGGCGGGCGGCCTGTTCGGCCTCGGCCGGGTCGGCACCGACCAAAGGGGCGATCTCGCGGGCGAGGGCGGCGATGCGATCGACGCGTTCGGCCAGGGTGCCGAGCTTGGCGTGGAAGGTGACGCCCTGAAGCTTTGCGTTCCAGGCGTCGAAGCCGGTCTTGAGGTCCTCGTCCCAGAAGAAGCGGGCGTCGTTCAGGCGGGCGGACAGGACGCGACTGTTGCCGGCGGCCAGGGCCACGCCGCCGTCGGAGGCCTCAACATTGGCGACCACGAGGAAATTGGGGGCCAGCTTGCCGGTGGCGGGGTCACGCACGGCGAAATACTTCTGGTGGACCTTCATCGACAGGCGGACGACCTCGGGCGGCAGGTCGAGGAACTGCGGGTCCATGTCGCCCAGGATCGGCGTCGGCCATTCGGCGAGACCGGCGACCTCGTCCAGCAGGCCGTCGTCATCGACCAGTTCCAGCCCCCGCGCGTGGCAGGCGGCGCGAGCCCCCTCGAGGATCTTCAGCTTGCGATCGGCGACGTCGAGGATGACGTGGTTGGCTTCGAGCTGTTTGCGATAGTCGGCGAAGTCGCGGACCTTCAGCGGGCGGCCCGTGCCCATGAACCGGTGGCCCTCGGTGGTGTCGCCTGATGCGATGCCGCGCAGCACGTCGTCCCGGGTCGGAGGCGGCGCGCCGTCGTCGATGACGAAGGGCACCACGGCCCCGTCGAACAGGCAGACGATCCGCTTCAGCGGCCGCACCCAGCGCAGCGTCGCGTCGGCCCAGCGCATCGACTTGGGCCAGGGGAAGTTGCGGACGATGGCCTCAACCGTCTCGGCGATGACGGCGGGGGTCGGACGGCCGGCCTCATTGATGACGGCGAACAGGACGCCGTCGCGCTCGGTCAGTTGGTCGCGCGTCAGGCCGGTCTTGCGCAGGAAGCCCTCCAGCGCCTGTTCCGGGGCGTTGGCGCGGGGGCCCTTGATCTCTTCGGCGCGATCGGGCGTGGCGGTCGGCAGGCCCTCGATCAGCAGAGTCAGGCGGCGCGGACCGGCATAAGTGGTCAGGGCATCCCAGGTCAGGCCGGCGGCCTTCAGCCGTTCGGTCGCCATGCGTTCGAGATCACGCGCGGCACCCGCCTGCATCCGGGCGGGGATTTCTTCGGAGAACAGTTCGAGGAGGAGTTGGGGCATCAGGTTTCGTCGTCTCGGACCCATTGATCACGGGCGCGGAAAAGAGCCCTTCCCCCTTGATGGGGGAAGGGTTGGGATGGGGGTGACAGCATGTCCGCCGTGATCGCCGTCAGAACGGCCTCGCGATCGTCCACGACCTGCCGTGTAGAGAAGCGTCGGACGCGGTAGCCCTGACTTTCGAGCCATGCCGTGCGACGGGCGTCATAGGCGATCGCCTCGGGCGTTTCGTGATGCGGCCCGTCCACCTCGATGACGAGACGGCTGTCGTGATGGACGAAATCCACGATGAAGCGGCCGATTGGGGACTGTCGACGAATGTTGATCTTGAGCTTGCGCAGGTCGGCCCACAGGACCTTTTCCGGATAGGTCTGTTCGCGCCGCAGACGCCGAGCGCGATCGACCGCGCGGTTCAGATGGCGCGGCCTTGCGGATGGGGTGTTACCCCCATCCCCACCCCTTCCCCCATCAAGGGGGAAGGGAGCACCGTCGTCGATGACGGTCACGCCGTGCGCTCCAGTCCAAGCTTCAGTTCGACAACCTCGCCGCCAGCGGTCACGGAGACATCGACCGTAAATTGATGGGGCACCGGGCTGAAGGCCGCATGCCGAAGCAACTGCGCATAGTCGGTGCCGACAGCCAACTCTCCGGCGAAGCCATCGTGCTCCCGGTCGAGATAACCCATCTCACCAGCGTCATTCACGGTTTCGGCGACGAGGCTGACGCTGATCGGCGCGAACGATCCATCCGACAGTTCGATCTGTCCATCTTTCACTGCCCAGCGAGGACCGAAGCTCGTTCGCGTGACCGGTATGAACAACTGGCTGTTGGCGAATGTCAGACGACCGGACACCGGGCGCCCCGGTTGGCTGGCCGAACGCTTGAATGGAACGACCCTGTCGTCGCTCACGCCCCTTCCCTTTCACGCTCGACGTAGGCCACCGCGCACGCCTTGCACAGGTCTCTGATCCGGCCGATGTAGCTCTGGCGTTCGGCGACGGCGATGGCACCGCGGGCGTCCATCAGGTTGAACAGGTGGGACGCCTTCAGGACCTGGTCGTAGGCGGGCAGGACCAGTTGCTGGCCTTGCGGGCCGGTCATGGCGAGCAGGCGGCGGCTTTCGGCCTCCATGTCCTCGAACCGGCGTTTCAGCCCCTCGACGTCGTAACCGTGGAAGTTGGCCTCACTCTGTTGGCGTTCGTTCTCGAGGAAGACCTCGCCGTAGGTCAGGCCATCCTTGTTGAACTTGAGGTCATAGACGTTATCGACGCCCTGGACGTACATGGCCAGACGCTCCAGCCCGTAGGTCAGCTCGCCCGAGACCACGTCGACCTCGATGCCGCCGACGCCCTGGAAATAGGTGAACTGCGTCACCTCCATGCCGTCGCACCAGACCTCCCAGCCCAGGCCCCAGGCCCCGACGGTGGGGTTTTCCCAGTCGTCCTCGACGAAGCGGATGTCGTGCAGTTTCGGGTCGATGCCGATGGCCCGCAGCGAGCCCAGATACAGGTCCTGGAGGTCGTCGGGGTTGGGCTTCAGGATGACCTGAAACTGGTAATAGTGCTGGAGCCGGTTGGGGTTCTCGCCATAGCGGCCGTCGCCCGGGCGACGGCTGGGCTGGACGTAGGCGGCCTTCCACGGCTTCTTGCCGAGCGCGCGCAGGACGGTCGCGGGGTGCAGGGTGCCGGCACCGACCTCGACGTCATAGGGCTGCAACAGGGCGCAACCCTTGTCGCCCCAGTATCGCTGGAGGGTCAGGATCAGATCCTGGAAGGACAGGGGTTCAGTCTGGGCGTGGGGCAAGGCGGGCGGGCTTTTTCAGGGCTGGCGGATGGCGGCGGACCCTAGAGGTAGCGCCGCAAAAACGAAACCCGGCAATGGCGCAAAGAAACGCCCCGGTCGCGTGGGCGACCGGGGCGAAGCTGTCAGGCGACCCTGGATGGGTCAGCTGCAATCCTTAGCCTTGCGGCGTGGGGACCGGAGCCGGGGCCGGGGCGGGCTTGGGAGTGGGCGTCGGCGACGGGGTCGGAGCCGTGTCGTCGCTGTCCGGGTCACCCTCGACCGGCGGGGTCGGGGCGGGGGGCGTCGTGGTCGAAGGCGTCATCGACGACGGAGCCATGCTCGACGGTGCCATCGTGGACGGAGCCGAGGCCGGCGGGGTAGCGACCGGCGGCGTGGCGTCATCGGCGGGCGGGGTCATTTCGGCCTCACCGGCCGGGGGAGCGGCCTCGGTCGTGTCCTCTTCCATGGTGGTCGAGGCGGGCGGGGTCACGGGCGGGCTGGCGGCCGGGGCCGTCTCGGCCGGGGCGGCGGCGTCTTCTTCCGCGTCGCCCGAGGCGACCTGGGAGGCACCGGGGCTCAGCACCTTGTCGATGACGAAGATCGCGCCGTTCGAGGCATCGATGTCGGCCATGGTGACGGTGGCGTCATCGACCTTGATCGCATCGCCGGTGCCGTCCAGCTGGACCTGGGTACGGGCGGCGGTTTCGACGCCACCCTTAGTGCCTTCGATCTGGCTGGAGTTCACGTCGGCGACGACCACGTGATAGAGCAGCAGCTGGCGCAACTCCTGGGCGTTGGCCGGGTCCATCAGGCGCGTGCGGTCGGCCTCGGGCAGTTGGGCAAAGGCCGCGTCCGTGGGGGCGAAGATCGAGATGGCGGGCTGGGTCCGCAGGGTTTCGGTCAGCTGGGCATTGTCCAGCGCGGTCAGCAGGGTCGAGAACTCGCCCTTGGCCTTCAGCGTATCGATGATGTTGCCGGCGGCGGCGGGCGTCTGAGCCGAGGCGGCCTCGGATGCGGCGGGGGTCGCGGCTGCGGCCGGAGCGGTCGCCGGCGAGGTTGCGGGCATTTCAGCCGGGGTTTCGGGGGCGGTCGTCGGTGCGCTCTGGGCAAAGGCGGCCGGAGCGGCGAACAGGGCGACGGCGGCGGTAGCGGTCAGCAGGCGAGTGCGAAGCATGATGGGTATCCTTCATGTAAACGTGGGGAGCCGCGAGCATGACACTCACGGACGGTTACTCGACGTTACTCGGAGGACAAAACCCGGAAGCGCGACGGCAGTTCCATGACACGGCGATATTCTGAACAAGCTCTGCCGTTCGCGGGGCTATTCAGAAGCTATACTGTGGCGATCGTCACAGGACTGCCCGGAAAGGGCCTCAAACGGCGACTTACGGCCGTTGATGGCCCAGAATGGTGCGGGTGACCCACCAGCCGGGGCGGCGCGCCCCCAGTGTGCGGACGGTTTCGTCCGCGTCCTGCGCTGACTCGAACAGAGCAAAGACCGTGGCCCCCGAACCCGACATGCGCACAAGCCCGACGCCGGGGCAGGCCGCGAGGTCGGCAAGAGCGTCGGTGATGGCGGGGGCGACGGTCAGGGCGGGGTCCTGCAGATCGTTACGCTGGGCCGCCAGCCAGCGGATCACGCCGGTGGGCGTCGTGTCGGCGGGATCGGCCGGACGATCGGCCGCGCCGACGGGCCGGGCGTCATAGGCGCGATAGACCGCACCGGTCGAACAGGCGACGCTCGGATTGACCAGGACGGCGTGCAGGGGCGGAACCCAGGACGCGTCGATGAGCCGGTCGCCGATGCCCTCGGCCCAGGCGGAGCGGGCCCGCAGACACATGGGACCGTCGGCACCGATGACGGCGGCGACGGCTTCGAGGGCGGCATCGTCGATGTCGAGACCCAAGGCCGTCCGCGCCAGACGCAAAGCGGCACCGGCGTCCGAGGAGCCTCCGCCCAGACCGGCCGCAATGGGCAACCGCTTGTCCAGGGTGACCTTCAGGTGCGGCTCGCCCGTCCCCGTCGCCTCGCCCAGGGCCCTCAGCGCGCGCAGGATCAGATTGTCCCCCTGCCCGTCCAGCCCGGCACCGAAGGGGCCGGTGACGGTCAGGGACAGGCAATCGGCGGGCTCGACGGTGACCACGTCGCCGACATCGGCGAAGGCGACGAGGCTGGCCAGGGGGTGATAGCCGTCCGCCCGGACCGGCCCGACATGCAGGCACAGGTTGACCTTGGCGGGAGCCAGCGCGGTGAGCACGGCCGCCGTCAGAGGTCGCCGCCCCCGGTCGCGGGCCCGGACGCCGGGCCGGACACCGGGTCCGGCAGGCCGTCGGCGATCTTGGTCTCGACCTCGGCGCGGCGTTCGGCGTCGGGGTCCAGCGTCAGCACACGGTTCCACTGCCAGCCCGCCTCACGACGACGGCCCACCCGCCAGTAGGCGTCGCCGAGGTGGTCGTTGATCTCGGCGTTGGCGGGCTCCTTCGACACGGCCTCTTCGAGCGTGGCGACGGCCGTGTCGAACTGGCCCTGGCGGAACTGGGCCCAGCCGAGGGAGTCCTGGATATTGCCGTCCTCGGGGTCGGCGGCGTGGGCGCGGGCGATCAGGGCGGCCCCCTCCTCCACCCGGGTGCCGTTGTCGACCCAGAGGTAGCCCAGGTAGTTGAGGAAGGCGGGCTGGTCCGGCTGGTCGGCCAGGGCGGCCTGGAGCTCGGCCTCGGCCTCGGCGACGCGACCGGCGCCTTCGAGGGCCGCGCCGCGCAGGAAGCGGACCTCACCGGCGGGGTTGGCACCACCCAGGACGGGGCCGGTCAACAGGGCCAGGGCCTCGTCGTTGCGTTGCAGCTCGACTAGCTGGGCGGCCAAGGCGAAGGCGACCTCGGGGCTTTCGGGGGCTGTGGCGAAGGCCCTCTGGAACTCGGCCAGGGCGTCCTCGGGCCGTTCGTCCTTGCCGAAGCTCTGGCCCATCAGGACGCGGGCGACGGCATACTCGGCGCGGCTGGAAGGCGCGACCTCGGCCAGCACATTGCGGGCGGCGGCGTCCAGACCGGCCTGGGTCAGATAGCGGGCGAGCTGAAGCCGGACGCCGTCGTCGGGCTCCACGTTCAGGGCCAAGCGGGTATAGACGGCGGCGAACTCATTGGCCCCGCCCTGGGACGCATAGGCCGAGGCCAGCAGCAGGCCGCGCACCACCCCCTGGCGATCGGTGGGCAGACGGGGGGCACGGCCGCCGCTCTCGGCGCGGGACCGGGCGGCGATCAGGGTCGGGTTGGTCGGCTGCATGGCCAAGGCGGCGTCATAGACGGCGACCGCCTCGTCGCGACGGCGGCGGCGCTCCAGGAACTCACCATAGCCGATGACGATGGCCGGCTGGGCACCGGGGGCCGTGGCGACGGCCTTGTAGGCCGCGTCCGCCTCGTCGTTGCGGCGGCGGCGCTCCAGCAACTGGGCACGCTGGAACAGCATCAGCTGGCTGAGGGAATCGGTCGCGCCCGGCGACGGCGACAGCAGGGCCAGGTCCCAGTCCCCGGCCGAGGCCGCGATCCAGGGCTGGACCAGCAGCGCCGCGACCGCATGGGGCGGGCGGATCGGCGAGGCCTTGATGCCGGCGATGGCGGCGCGGGCATTGCCGTGGACGAAGCCCTGCACCGCCGCGACCAGCCGTCCGGCCTCGCCCAGCACCGCCGGGACGCCGGGCCCGCTGGGGGCGGCGACGGCGGCGTCATCAAGGTCGCCGGACAGAAGGGCGGCGGTGAAGGCCTGTTCGCGGATCAGGGGCTGTTCCGGCGTCAGGGCCAGGACCTCGGACAGGTAGGCGGCACCCTGGCCGTTGGCACCCGCCTGATCCTCGGCCGAACGCCCGGCCAGATAACGCCCCGCGAGGTACAGGCCATAGGCGGTGCGCCCCTCACGGTCACGCGGCGCGGGCGCCCAGACGGCGGGGATGGGGGTGACGGCGGGGGCCGTGGGCGGCGGCAGGGAGGCGGAGGCGTCGGGGGCCTCGTCCTCCGGCGTTTCGTCATCGGGCGTCGTCGGCAACAGCGCCGGGATAGTGCCCAGTGGGGTGATGGACGGCGACGGCGGGCGCTCGGGCGACGCGGCGTCCTGGGCCACGGCGGCGGTGGCGCTCAGGGCGCCGATCGCCGCGAACGACAGCAGGGACAGGCGGAGGCTTCGGAAGGTCATGGTGCGAACGTCGCCACTTTAGCGACCGGCCGCAAGGGCCTCGGTGCTATCCCTCGACGCTTACCGCGTCAGCACCACATGCGTCGCCGCTTCGGTCGCCACCGTTTCCGTCACGCGATAGCCCAGCCCCGGCAGGTCGATCCCGGCGAACAGGGCCTCGCCCCGGCCCAGCATCACCGGCGACACCACCAGATGCAGTTCATCGATCGCTCCCGCCAGCAGGTACTGGCGCACGGTGGAAACGCCGCCGCCGATCTTGACGTCGAGGTCGCCGGCGGCGGCGCGGGCCTGATCCAATGCGGACTCGATGCCGTCGGTGACGAAGTGGAAGGTGGTACCGCCCTCCATCTCGATCGAGGGCCGGGGGTGGTGGGTCAGGATGTAGGTGGGGGCGTGATAGGGCGGGTCGTCGCCCCACCAGCCCTTCCACACGTCGTCCGGCCAGTCACCGCGAACGGGGCCGAACATATTGCGGCCCAGGATGAAGGCGCCGAAGCCGGTCATGGAGGCGCGGCCGAAACGGTCGTCGATCCCTTCGGTGCCGCCGTCCTTGCCGATCATGGCCTGGAAGGTGCGGGTCGGGAAATACCAGGCGTGCAGTTCTGGGCCCCGCACGCCGAGCGGGTTCTCCAGCGACTGGTCCGGCCCGGCGCCGAAGCCGTCGATCGAGACGGCGAAGCCCGCCACCCGCACCCTGCCCATCGGGGCTTCTCCTACATATTCGGATAGTTGGGGCCGCCGCCGCCTTCGGGGGTGGTCCAGACGATGTTCTGCGACGGATCCTTGATGTCGCAGGTTTTGCAGTGGACGCAGTTCTGGGCGTTGATGACGAACTTAGGATCCGTCTTCGCCACCTCGTCGGCATAGACAACCTCGTATACCCCGGCCGGGCAGTAGAGTCGGGCGGGTTCGCCGTAGTCGGGCAGGTTGACGCGGATCGGCACGGACGGGTCGATCAGCTTCAGGTGGGCCGGCTGTTCCTCGGCGTGGTTGGTGTTCGAGATGAACACCGACGACAGCTTGTCGAACGACAGCTTGCCGTCGGGCTTGGGATAGACGCGCGGCTTGTGCTTCGACGCCTTCTCGGTCGAGGCGGCGTCGGTCTTCTTGTGCTTCATCGTCCAGGGGACGGGGATGCCGGTAAGCGACGTGAACCACATCTCGGCCACGCCGAACGCCCCGCCCAGGGTGGTGCCGAACTTGGTCAGATAGGGTTTGGCATTCCGGACGCCGCGCAGTTCCTTGTAGACCCAGCTGTTCTCATAGGCCGCCTGGTACTCGACCAGGACGTCGCCCTCGCGGCCGGCCATGACGGCGTCGTAGGCGGCGTCGGCGGCCAGCATGCCGGTCTTCATGGCGTTGTGGCTGCCCTTGATCCGGGGCACGTTCACGAAGCCGGCCGAGCATCCGATCAGGGCCCCGCCCGGGAAGGCCAGTTTGGGCACCGACTGGAAGCCGCCCTCGGTGATGGCCCGCGCGCCGTAGGAGATGCGGGTGCCGCCCTCCAGGTGATCGGCGATGGCCGGGTGGTGCTTGAACCGCTGGAACTCGTCGAACGGCGACAGGAACGGGTCCTTGTAGTTCAGGTGAACGACGTAGCCGAGGGCCACGTAGTTGTCCCCGAAATGGTACAAGAAGCTGCCCCCCCCGGTGAACTCATCCAGCGGCCAGCCGGTGGTGTGCTGGGCCAGGCCGGGGCGGTGCTTTTCGGGCGGGACCTGCCACAGTTCCTTCAGGCCGATGCCGAACTTCTGGGGCTGGGCTTTGTCGCACAGGTTGTGGCGGGCCATGATGGTCTTGGCCAGCGACCCGCGCACGCCCTCGGCGATGAAGACGTATTTGCCGTGCAGTTCGATGCCGGGCTGGAAGTCACCGGTCGGGGCACCGTGCTTGTCGATGCCGAAGACGCCGGCGACGACGCCCTTCACGCGACCCGTCTCCTCTTCCCAGACGACGTGGCTGGCGGCCATGCCGGGATAGACCTCGACGCCCAGCGCCTCCGCCTGTTCACCCAGCCAGCGCGCGACGTTGCCGAGCGAGGCGATGTAGCAGCCGTCGTTGTGCATCATGGGCGGCAGCATCGCCATCGGCAGGCTGACCTGACCCGCCGGGCCCAGCACCATGAACCGGTCCTCGGTGACGGGGGTTTCCAGCGGGCAACCGCGGTCCTTCCAGTCCGGGAACAGTTCGTTCAGCGCCTTAGGATCGATCACGGCGCCCGACAGGATATGGCCCCCGACCTCGGCCGCCTTTTCCAGCACGGCGACGTTGATCTCGGTCCCGGCCGCTTCGGCGCGCTGTTTCAGGCGGATGGCGGCCGACAGGCCGGCGGGGCCGCCGCCGACGATGACGACGTCATATTCCATGACCTCGCGCTCGACGCCTTGCAGCGCCTCCAGCGGCGGCAGATTGTCGAGGATGGCTTCCTGGCGCGCACTGGTGGCGCCGCCCTCGCGTGTGTCCTCGGCCATAATCCTGATCCCGTTTCCTTCGAGTGGTTATACGCTTATCAGAACGTGACGCGAGGGAGGTCAAGCCCGATCTCTACTCGCGAGTAGGGATATTATGCAGACGATCGATGTCGCAGCCGCCGAGAGCCTGCTCGCCTTCTGGCGGGATGCGGGCGTCGAGGCCTGCTACCTCGATGCGGCGGTGGACCGGACCCACGTCGAACTGCCCGCCCCGCGCAAGGCCGTCCTGAAGGCCACGGCCTCGGTCGCCGCCGCCCCCAATGCAGCGGATTGCGTCGCCGAGGCGCGCCATGTCGCCCAGGCCGCGACGACGCTGGAGGCCTTGATGGCGGCGGCCGCCAGCTTCGACGGGTGCGGGCTGAAGCAGCAGGGCGCACGGCGGGCCGTGGTCGGCGGAGGACCGGCGGATGCCGACCTGCTGGTCATCGGGGCCGCGCCGGGGCTCGAAGAAGACGACAGCGGCGACATTTTTGCGGGCAAGGCGGGGCGGTTGCTGGACGCCATGCTGGGGGCCGCAGGCCTGAAGGACCGGACCTACCGGATGAACGCCGTCTTCTGGCGGCCGCCAGGCGACCGGCCCGCCGCGCCCGAGGAACAGGCGGCCTGTCTGCCGTTCGTGGAGCGGGCGCTGGAGCTGCTGAAGCCGCGCGCTGTGCTGCTGTTGGGGGCGGCCCCGGCCCGGTCGGTGCTGAAGTCGGCCGAGACGGTGATGGCGCTGCGCGGCGACTGGCGCGAGTGGCGGCTGGGCGAAGGCAATGTGTCTGCGCCGGTGCGGGTGACGCTGAATCCTGTTTTCCTGCTGAAGCAGGGACAGGCCAAGAAGCAGGCGTGGGCTGATGTTCTGGCGGTCGCGGCGATGCTGGACGATATCGAGTAATATCTACGCCGCAGGGATCGAGAGGCCGAGAGCATCTCGCCGATCGCTTCGCGGGTCAGATCACCCCGCAAATCTTGTCATCCCGGCCGCAGCGAAGCGAAGAGCCGGGACGTAAGGACTTGCTCGAACCCATCCCGGAAGACGCGAAGCGGCTATCCGGGAAACGGCAGTGGGCAGTCAGGCTGTCTCCCGGACAATCGCTGGCGCGATTTCCGGGAGATCGAAGCTGCGCCTCCAACGTCCCGGCTCTTCGCTTCGCTACGGCCGGGATGACAAGCCGGCTCTTCCCTTCGCTGCGGCCGGGATGACAAAGATCGAATTTCGGCTCGACAACGCGGGCAGCGACATCACGCCGCACACGGATTAACCCTGTCGTTCGCGCCCTGACGTACACGTGATTGAGACCGGTGCCGTGTTGCGGCATAGTCAGCGATTGACGACCGATCGCAAAACGACGCGCTGATCCTGAATCGAGACGGGAGACGCGTTGCACGAAGAGGCCGCCGCCTATGTATGATTTCCGCCGCGCGATGTTCGCGCTGACGCTGGCCGTAGTCCTGGCCGCCATCGCCTCCGGGGCTATGGCGACGGGTGCGATGGCTGACGATTCGGCGGTGTCCAGCGAGGCAGCCGTCGATGAGGCCGTGATCGACGACGGTCAGCCCAAGGCCCTGAGCAACGCCGACCGCCTGAGCTACACCACCGCCTTCGACGCCCTGCGGCGCGGCGATCTGGAGCTGGCCCGGATGTCGGCGCGCCAGGCCAATGACCGGGTGCTGCTGGGTCAGGTCGAGTTCGAGCGGCTGTTCCACCCCGACCACGTCGCCACCTATGACGAGCTGGCGGCCTGGCTCGAGGACTATGCCGACCTGCCGGTGGCCCAGCGGGTCTATGCCCTGGCGCTTCGTCGCCTGCCCGACGGCGCGGCGGAACCCCGGCGCCCGGCGGGTGTCAGCGGCCGCACCTGGTCCAGCGTGGCCGAGGCGATCGGGGTCTCCGGGGGCGGCAATACCGAGAACGACCCGGCCAAGGCCGCGCGGGTCATGCTGAACCACGACGACCTGAACGGTGCCTATGTCACCGGGGTCCAGATCGGCGACTGGTGGGTCGCGGGGCTCGCGGCCTATCGGATGGGCGACTATGCCCGCTCGTTCCAGGCGTTCGAGCGCGTCGCGGCTGACCCGACGGAGGACCCCTGGGTCCGCGCCGGGGCCGGGGTCTGGGCTGCCAAGGCCGCCGGTCAGTCCGGCCGCCAGAACCGGGTCACCGAATTCCTGCGCCTGTCCGCCCAATGGCCCGCCACCTTCTATGGCCAGGTCGCCCTGCGTCAGCTCGGCGAGGAGCCGCCGGTCCAGAACCAGGGTCCCCGCCCCTATTCGCCCGTGCCCTATTCGGGCGGCGGGTTCCAGCAGGCGTCGTTCACCGAAGCCGGCGGCGACTCCCGCGCCCTGAACAGCTTCATCCAGTCGGATGCCCAGGCGCGCCGCACCGTGGCCTTCCTCGAGGTCGGGCGCCGCTCGGATGCCCGCGAGGCCCTGACCACCGGCCTGCGCTCCGCCGTCGGCGAGACGGCGCGCGGCATGTGGCTGACCCTGGCCCGGACGCTGGGGCCGCGCGTCATGAGCGACGACACCTCGGTGCGCACCATCGACGCCAGCCGGTTCGCCACGCCGGAACTGGCCCCCGAGGGCGGTTTCACCATCGAGAAGGCGCTGGTCTATGCCCTGGCGCGCAAGGAGACCGATTTCAACGCCTCGGCCCGGTCCCCCGTCGGGGCTTACGGCCTGATGCAGGTCATGCCGGGGACGGCGGCCGAGATGACCGGCGATCGGGGTTTCGTGACCAGTCCGACCCGTCTGCTCGACCCGGCCGTGAACATGCGTCTGGGCCAGACCTACATCAACCGGATGCTGGCGCGGCCCGAGTTCCAGGGCGACCTGCTGCGGGCGGTGGCCTCCTATAACGCCGGGCCCGGTCCGATGCTGGCGGCGCTCAGGAAGCTGGGTCCCAATCCCGATCCTCTGCTGCTGATCGAGACGATCGATGTGCCCCAGGCGCGGGACTATGTGGAAAAGGTCGTCGCCGCCTACTGGATCTATCAGCGGATGTTCGGCGGGCCGTTGAACACCCTGGATGCGGTGGCATCGGGGGCCGGTCTGGTGCCGATCAGCCTGGATTACGTCGCGCCTCCGCCACAGCCGATCGTGCCGCAATCGGTCGAGATGGCGGCGTCCCCGACCACGGCCGGCGGTCTCTGAGGTCTCAGAATAAGCTGGCGATCAGCGAGGCGCACAGGCAGCAGCCGATCAGCAGCGCCAGACAGACGTTCAGGACCAGAGGGCGACGCGCCGGGGCGGCGGCGATCGTCTGAGTGTCTCGTTTCATGCCGGGTCCCCTCGTCTGAAACTTCAAGATAACGGCGTGACATGAACGGCCGATGAGCGGTGACGGTTAACCGGCGAGCGCCGTCCGTTCCCACTCCAGAAAATCCGGTTGGGCCAGCAGGGTGTCGGCATAGGCCTGGGCGACACCGTCGGTGTCGCCATAGAGGCCGAGATCGATCTGGTAGTGGCGGATGCGCGTGGCCACCGGGGTGAAGAAGGCGTCGGGGACCGACCAGTCACCGAACAGGAAATCACCGCTCGCGCCGAACCGCGCCCGCATTCCGGTCCACAGCCCGACCAGCCGACGCAGGTCAGCGGCGACGGCCTCATTCTCGGGCGGCGGCGAGCGGGTGTCGCCGACCATCAGGTGATCCGGGTTCATGGTGCAGTGGGTCCGCAGGGCCCCGAACCCGCCATGCATCTCGCAGGCCGCCGAGCGGGCCAGCCAGCGGGCGTGGGCGTCGGCGGGCCAGAGCTTCGCCTGCGGATAGCGTTCGGCCGCCCAGACCGAGATCGCCATCGAATCCCAGATCGTCTCGCCCTCGACCCTCAGCACCGGCACCAGGCCGGACGGCGATGCGGCCAGCATCTCGGCGTGGCCTTCGGGGGTGTTGAAGTCGAGTTCGCGCACGCTGAAGTCGGCCTCGCACCGCTTCAGCACCAGCCAGGGCCGGAGTGACCAGGTCGAGAACCGGCGCGGTCCGATGATGAGTTCCATGGCGGGGCTCCTGTCTGTGCGTGTCGTCCATAGTCCCGACTCGCGTCGGCACGCCACCGCGACAGGCCAAAGTTTGGAGCCCGAAGCCACAAGCCATGCTTGACTCAAGGCCACCCGCGACCGACACGCACGGCCCATGATCACGCGCTATTCCCGCCCCGAAGCCGTCGCCATCTGGTCCAACGAGACCAAGTACCGGATCTGGTTCGAGATCGAGGCCCATGCCGCCACGAAGATGGCCGAACTGGGCGTCATTCCGGTCGAGGCGGCCGAGGCGATCTGGGCCAAGGGCAAGGATGCGGCCTGGGATGCCGACCGCATCGACGAGATCGAGCGGACCACCAAGCACGACGTCATCGCCTTCCTGACCCACGTCTCGGAGACGGTCGGCGAGGAGGCGCGGTTCCTGCACCAGGGGATGACCTCATCCGACGTGCTGGACACCTGTTTCGCGGTCCAGCTGGCGCGGGCGGCGGATTTGCTGGTCGCCGGTGTCGATCGGGTTCTGGTGGCGCTGGAGACGCGGGCGAAGGAACACAAATTCACGCCGACGGTCGGCCGTTCGCATGGCATCCATGCGGAGCCGGTGACCTTCGGGCTGAAGCTGGCCGGCTATCACGCCGAGTTCCAGCGTGCGCGGCGGCGGCTGCTGACGGCGAAGGAAGAGATCGCGACCTGCGCCATCTCGGGCGCCGTGGGCACCTTCGCCAACGTCGATCCGGCGGTGGAGGAATACGTCGCCGAGAAGATGGGGCTGGCCGTCGAGCCGGTCTCGACCCAGGTCATCCCGCGCGACCGGCATGCGGCGTTTTTCGCGGCGCTGGGCGTCGTGGCGTCGTCGATCGAACGGCTGGCGACCGAGATCCGCCACCTGCAACGCACCGAGGTGCTGGAGGCCGAGGAGTTCTTCGACAAGGGCCAGAAGGGCTCGTCGGCCATGCCGCACAAGCGCAATCCCATCCTGACCGAGAACCTGACCGGCCTGGCGCGGCTGGTGCGGTCGTCGGTCGTGCCGGCGATGGAGAACGTCGCCCTGTGGCACGAACGGGACATCAGCCATTCCTCGGTCGAACGCGGCATCGGGCCGGACGCGACGGTGCATCTGGACTTCGCCCTGAACCGGCTGGCGGGGGTGATCGAGCGGCTGCTGGTCTATCCGGAGAACATGCAGAAGAACCTCGACAAGCTGGGTGGCCTGGTCCACTCGCAGCGCGTTCTGCTGGCCCTGACCCAGCTGGGCCAGTCGCGCGAGGACAGCTACGCGGCGGTTCAGCGCAACGCGATGAAGGTCTGGCGCGGCGAGGGAAACTTCCTCGACTTCCTGAAAGAGGACCCCGAGGTGATCGTGGCCGACGCCGACCTCGAGGCCCTGTTCGATCTGGGCTATCATACCAAGCACGTCGATACGGTGTTCAGGCGGGTGTTCGGGGGCTGAGAAAATGTGGCTGTTTCTGCTTCTGGCTTTTCAGACAGCGATTCCCGTGGAGCCTCCCGCGGCATTGATGCCGCCACAAGTGCAGTATCGCGACGATCCGGCCGGGATGTTGCGATGTCTGAATCGTCACGAGGGCTCCAAGGCCGCGTCCGCACGCCTGAGATGTCGTGTCAGGTCGGACGGCAGGTTAGTCGGGTGCGAAGCGGTGGAAACTGCCTCGATCCGGCGCAGAGACCTTGAGACTCTCCGATGCATTGCCGAGACCCATCGGGTGGTGTCGACCACCGGCACGGACATATCTGGGACCGAAGTGAGCTCGACCTTCTCGTTCGACAACGGGTCTTGAGTTCTTGCTGAAAAAGCTGGCCTTCGGCCCGGTCGTCGATGACCAGACCCGCCTGCTGATCCTCGGGAGCCTGCCCGGTGACGCGTCGCTGAAGGCGGCGCAGTACTACGCGCATCCGCAGAATGCCTTCTGGCGGCTGATCGGCGGGGTGATCGGGCGTGATCTGGCCGCCCTGGCCTATCTCGATCGGCTGGACGCGCTGAAGGGCGCGGGCGTCGGGCTGTGGGACGTCATCGCCTCGGCCGAACGGGCGGGGAGTCTGGATGCGGCGATACGGTCCCCGGAGGCGGCGGATCTGGTCGGGCTGATCGATAGCCTGCCCACGCTCCGGGTCGTCGCGTTCAACGGGGCCACGGCCGCGAAGATGGGCCGGCGCGTCCTGGACGGGCGCGGCGTGACCCTGATCGACCTGCCCTCGTCCAGCCCCGCCCATGCACGACCGTTGGCGGAAAAGGTCGAACGGTGGGCCGTGCTCAAACCCTTTGTCGCTCTGGAGTGAGATCACCTGCGATCACGCGTCGCACCCGAAAACGTGATCGAGAGTGCATCCTTCGCGAGTTTGAACCGTCTCTCTACCAGCGCCGCCGACAGCAGCGGCCGAACAGGAGAAGACGCCGATGAAATCCCGCATTCTTGCCATGACCGTCGCCTCGATGGGCGTGATCGCCCTCGCCGCCTGCAACAGCCCTGCCGAAACGCCGGCCCCGGCGGACGCCACGGCAATCGAAACCCCGATGGCTCCTGCCGCTCCTGCCGGTGCCTCCATGGTCGGCGGCGTGGCCATGAGCCCGACCGACACCATCGTCACCAACGCCGCCAAGGCCCCGAACCTGACCACCCTGGTCAGCGCGGTCCAGGCCGCCGGTCTGGCTGAGACGCTCGGTGGCACCGGCCCGTTCACCGTGTTCGCGCCCGACAACGCCGCCTTCGAGAAGGTGCCGGTCGCGACCCGCACTGCCCTGATGGCCCCCGCCGGCAAGGCCGACCTGACCGAGATCCTGACCTATCACGTGGTTCCGGGTCGCCTGACCGCCGCCGATCTGACGACCCAGGCCCAGGCCAACGGTGGCAAGGTCGAGCTGACCACGGTCGAGGGCGACACCCTGACGGCCAACGTCAACGCCGACGGCTCGGTCACCCTGACCGATCAGAAGGGCGGCACTTCGCGTGTCACCCAGGCCGATGTCATGCAGTCGAACGGCGTCGTGCACGTCATCGACACCGTCGTGATGCCGGACTGATTTTTTCGGTGAACCAAATGCGTCGTGCCGCATTTCAATGAGGCGCAAGACGCAAGTTTTCGGGTGAGGCTTTCCCCCGAGCCCCCGAAGCAAGGGCCGCACTTTCCCCCGAGTGCGGCCCTTTTTCGTGCCTGGCCGCGCTCAACGAATATGGATATTTCTTAATCTTTTCCGTCGCATCCGGTATACCGAGCGAACAGTAGCTGATCCTGAACCGCCCGGTGGTCGAGGCGGTCTTTCAGGAGAAGATCGATGTTTCGCCGCCTCGCCGCCCCATCTGCCTGTGTGTTGTCCATCTGCGCCCTCTCAGTTTCGGCTCTGCCTGTCAGCGCGCATGAGCGTCAGGCCGCTCGCCCCGCACGTCATGCCCAGGCCATGACCCTTGTGGCTGTCGCCGCCGCCAATCCCGACTTCTCGACTCTGGTCAGCGCAGTTCAGGCGGCGCGGCTGGTCGATACGTTGTCAGGAACAGGCCCCTTCACCGTCTTCGCGCCGACGAACGCAGCATTCGAGACCCTGCCCCAGGGTGCGGTCCAGAGCCTGATACAGCCCGCCCGCCGCGCCGCCCTGCAACGGATCCTGACCTATCACGTCGTCGCAGGTCGGATCAGCGCGGCCGATCTGGCCACGGCTGTGCGTGTGGGTGGGGGTTCTGCGACCCTGACGACGGTCGAGGGCGGCCGCCTGACGGCGGTGGACGCAGGGCGTGGTCGACTGCGGCTGCACGACGCGGCCGGAGAGAGCTTCTGGATCACCGCGACGGATGTGAATGCGTCGAACGGCGTGATCCACGTCATCGACGGCGTGATGACGCCGCACTGAAGCAGCGGACGTGTCAGTTGGGGCCGTCCGGGACGGCCCCTTCTTGTCCGGACTATTCCCCGGCGCGAACCTGGTCGCGGGCGACGGAGGCGAGTTCGTCCATCTTGGAGCGGATTTCGCCCTCGGAGACGGTCATGCCCGAGCCCTTGAAGTCGCCGGCGATCTTGCGGAACACGTCTTCCTCGCCGGGTTGCTCGAAATCAGCGCGGACGACGGCCTTGGCATAGTCTTCGGCGGAGTCGGGGCTTAGGCCCATCTTCTCGGCAGCCCACAGGCCCAGCAGCTTGTTGCGGCGGGCCATGGCCTTGAATTCCTGGTCCTGATCGAGGGCGAATTTGGACTCGAAGCCCTTTTCCCGATCGTCGAAGGTCGTCATGGGTCGTCGAACGCTCCTGCCGCGGACCAAAGCCTGGGTCTCGCACGGCTGGTCTATAGCCGCACGCGCGCGCAAGGCAACTGACAACGGTTCGCAGAAACGCGCGGATCGCCACACCCCGGCCCGCTGCAAGGCGCCGTTCGTTTGTATCGCGGGGCCAGTTCCGCTAAGGGACAGCCACGTTCTTTACTGCGCCCGTCGATTCCTTATCGCGCCGCCCTGACCTGGCCCCAAGGCCCTGCGCAGGCTGCGCGATTTTCGTTTCCGGGGTGGCGCACACCGTCCCAACTCCGGGACCCGGCCAGACATCGACATGAATACCAAGCGCAAGAAGATCTACGAAGGCAAGGCCAAGATCCTCTACGAAGGGCCCGAGCCCGGCACCTTGATCCAGTATTTCAAGGACGACGCCACCGCCTTCAACGGCGAGAAGAAGGCCCAGCTCGAGGGCAAGGGCGTCATCAACAACCGCATCAGCGAGTTCGTGATGAGCCGCCTGAACGGCATCGGCATCACCAACCACTTCATCAAGCGGCTGAACCTGCGCGAACAGCTGATCCGCGAGGTCGAGATCATCCCTCTGGAGGTCGTGTGCCGCAACGTCGTCGCCGGTTCGCTGGCCACGCGTCTGGGCCAGGAAGAGGGCACGCCCCTGCCCCGCTCGATCATCGAATTCTATTACAAGAAGGACGAGCTCAACGATCCGATGGTGACCGAAGAGCATATCACCGCCTTCAACTGGGCCACCGGTCCCGAGCTGGACGACATCCTAGCCACGACCCAGCGGGTCAACGACTATCTGTGCGGGATGTTCGGCGCGGTCGGCATCACCCTGGTGGACTTCAAGATCGAGTTCGGCCGGGTGTGGGAAAACGACTTCAGCCGCGTGATCCTGGCCGACGAGATCAGCCCCGATTCCTGCCGCCTGTGGGATTCCAACACCGGCGAGAAGATGGACAAGGACCGGTTCCGCCGCGACCTGGGCAATGTGATCGAGAGCTATACCGAGGTGGCCCGCCGCCTGGGCATCATGAAGGATATGCCGACGGTAATTCAGGGGGGGCTGCACTGATGGCCAAGGTCAAGGTTCACGTCTTTCTCAAGCCCGGCGTCCTCGACGTCCAGGGCAAGGCCGTCGAAGGCGCGCTGAAAGGGCTCGGCTGGGCCGGCGTCGCCAATGCCCGCGTCGGCAAGCTGATCGAGTTCGATCTCGACGGCGTCGAGGACCCGCAGGCCGAGGCGAAGAAGATGTGCGAGGAGTTGCTGGCCAATACGGTGATCGAAAGCTACCGGATCGAGGTCGCCTAGCAACCGCCGGTGCCGATGGCCGTTTCAGACGCCGAACCCACGGAGCGACGCATGACCTTCACCCTGACCTCCAACGACATCACCGACGGCGGCGTCCTGCCCGATGCGCAGGTGCAGGCCCTTGGGAACACCTCGCCCCATCTGGCATGGTCCGGTGCGCCCGAGGGGACGAAGTCGTACGCCATCACCTGCTATGATCCCGACGCGCCGACGGGGTCGGGGTTCTGGCACTGGACGGTGGCGAACATCACGGCCGACGTGAGCGAGATCCCGACCGGCGGGCCCGTACCGTCCGGCGCGGTCGAGGGGCGCACCGACTATGGCCCAGCGGGGTTCGGCGGGGCCGCCCCGCCCCCGGGACACGGGCCGCATCGCTATATCTTCACGGTCTTCGCCGTGGACGTGGAGACGCTCGACGTCACGCCCGAAAACTCCGGGGCGGTGTTCGGCTTCAACCTGTTCTTCCACACCCTCGCCAAGGCCACGATCACCGCGACCTACGAGAACAAGGGCTGAAGGCCTATCTGAGCGTGAAGATGAGGCGCAGGCCGGCGGTCAGGATCGGGGCGCGGTCCTTGTCACCGCCGGGGTTGTAGATCCACTGCAGGTCCGGCTGGATCGTGAACGGCCCCAGGGTGTCGGCATAGGTCAGTTCGATGCCGCCCTCGGCGTCGCCGAACGTCGTGCCGGCGTCCCGGGCGTTGGCTATGGACTTGTCGGACAGCAGGCCCTGGTGAAAGCCGATGGAGAAGGCGCTGTCGGGACGGCTGTCGAAGACGGAGTCGACACGCAGGCCGGTCTGCCATCCGCCCTTGAAGTCGGTGGTGTCGCCGTCCGAAACGCCCAGCCTCAGGAAGGCGCGAACCGTCGGGGCGTCCTCGGCCTCGAACACGGTGCCTTCCGCGACCAGATAGGCACCCTGGGCATCGCTGAGCGCCGGGTCGCCGCCCGGCAGGGTGTCGCGGATATCCTCCTGGCGCTCGCCATAGCGCCAGGCCCCGACCACGATCCGCAACGGCCCCGCCCAACCCGCCTCGGCGAGGTAGAGGATGCCGTCATCCATCGTGGTGTCGACGCCGCCCTCGTCACCGATCGTCCCGGCCCGGGCATTCACCGCGGCGGTCTGAACATGGAAGCCGTCCGTCGATCCGATGCGAATCCGCGCCGCCAGAGAGGTCGAGGGGAAGATCGCCGGACCGTTCGGCCCGGTCGCCGCCAGCTCCGACCCGATCCCGAACGGAGGGGCCAGCAGCAGGTCGGAGGCCTCGGTGACATAGAACTCGCTGTTCACGTCATACAGGCCCGCCAGAATCGAGGCGCGGCCGTCGGCCAGATCCTGTTCGATCCAGGCTTCGTACAGGCGCACGCCCTGGGCCTCGACCTCGATATTGTCATAGCCCTGGAGCGTGCCGGCGACGGCGTTCGGCTCACCTCCGCCGTTGGCCAGGAGGCTGAAATGGACGCGGGCCCCACGCCAGCCGAACTGCCGCTCCAGATCGCCGTCCAGCGAGGCGTCGAAATTGTCCAGGAACTGGCCGGCACGGGAGTCCATGCCGTCAACCACGCCGATGACGTCGGCGGTGTAGGCGGACTGCCACTGCCAGACCGGTCCATCGGACCCGGCGTCCGAGAAGTCGTCC
>NZ_JBIIAY010000140.1:0-7302 GCF_044239655.1 Brevundimonas sp. | reverse complement strand
GATACGAACGCCGTGTCTGGGGTCGCCCCCTCCACCGCTTCGCGGTCCCCCTCCCCCGTTCGCTGCGCTCCGGGTGAGGATTGGTTACGCACGCTCAGAACATGTTCAGGGCCAGTTTGGCCTCGTCGCTCATCTTGGAAGAATCCCACGGCGGGTCGAACACCAGGTTGGCGCGGGCCGACTTGACTGACGGCACCTTCATCACCGCATCCTCGACCCAGCCCGGCATCTCGCCGGCCACCGGGCAACCGGGCGCTGTCAGGGTCATCTCGACGATCACGTCGCGGTCATCGTTGACATCGACCTTGTAGATCAGCCCCAGCTCATAGATGTCGACCGGGATTTCCGGATCATAGACGGTCTTCAGCGCCTCGATCAGGTCGTCGGTCAGGGTGTTCAGCTCGGCCTGCGACAGGGCGCTCGTCTGGGGCTCATCCCAGGCAGCGGCAAAGGCGTCAGTCTTTGAAATCGTCTCGTCGGTCATCACACAAAGAACTCGCGCGCCCGGATCAGCGCATCCACGAAGGCGTCGGCGTCCTCCGTCGTATTATATAGGGCGAAGCTGGCGCGCGTGCTCGACGTAACGTCAAATCGCTTCGCCAGCGGCTCGCAGCAGTGCATCCCGGCCCGTACGGCCACGCCGTAGCGGTCCATGATCTGGGCCAGATCGTGCGCATGGACGCCCTCGACCGTGAAGGTAAAGATCGCGCCCTTCCCTTCCGCCATACCCAGCTCCCGCAGCCAGTTCAGGCCCTCGGTACGGCTGCGGACGTGGTCGTACAGAGCATGCTCATGCGCCGCGACCGCTTGGCGGTCGAAGGCCGACAGCCAAGTCAGCGCAGCCCCCAGACCGATCGCCTCCAGGATCGGCGGCGTCCCCGCCTCGAACCGGTGCGGCGGCGCGGCGTACGTGATCCGCTCCTTCTCGACCACGGCGATCATCTCGCCCCCGCCCTGATAGGGCGGCAGGCTCTCCAGGGCCTCAGCCGTGCCGTACAGGGCCCCGATCCCGGTCGGCCCGAACAGCTTGTGCCCGGTCAAGACATACCAGTCGCAGCCGATTGCCTGCACGTCCGGCGAGGCGTGAACCGCCCCCTGGCATCCGTCGATCAGGACCCGCGCTCCGGCCGCATGGGCCAGCCGCGTCATCTCCGCGACCGGATTGATGGTTCCCAGCACGTTCGACATATGGGTGACGGAAACGATCTTCGTCCTCGGCCCGAGCATCTCCGCATAGGCCGCCATGTCCAGCGACCCGTCGTCCAGCACCGGGATCCACCTCAGCACCGCGCCATGCCGCTCGCGCAGGAAATGCCAGGGCACGATGTTGGAGTGGTGCTCCATCTCCGAGACGATGATCTCGTCGCCCGGCTGGATGGACAGGCCCACCCCATTGGCCACCAGATTGATCGCCTCGGTGCCACCCTTGGTCCAGACGACGGTGTCGGGATGGGGCGCGTTCAGATACCGGGCCACGATCTCGCGCGCCGCCTCGAACGCCTCGGTCGCCTCGTTGGACAGGGTGTGCAGACCGCGATGGACGTTGGCGTAACTGCCCTCCATCTTGGCCACCAAAGCGTCGATCACCGCCTGCGGCTTCTGGGCCGAGGCAGCGTTGTCCAGATAGACCAGCGGCTTGCCGTTCACCGTCCGCGACAGGATCGGGAACTGGGCCCGCACCGCATGGGGATCGAAGGTTCTGCCCACTAAAGCCGTTCCGTCAGCCATGACCGCACCACCTCCCTCGCGCCGTCGTGTTCGATCCGGTCCACGACCTCGATCAGAAAGGCCTGCGTCAGCAGAGCCCGCGCCTCGTCCACCGGAATGCCGCGCTGCTGCATGTAGAACAGCGCGCTCTCGTCCAGATTGCCGACCGTGTTGCCGTGCGCGCACTGAACGTCGTCGGCGTAGATGACCAGCTCCGGCTTTGCGTCCACCTCGGCCCGCTCGCCCAGGATCAGCGCATGGTGACCCATCCGCGCATCCGTCCCATCCGCCCCGCGCTCGACCACGATCTTGCCCTGGAACACGCCCCGCGCGGTGTCGCGCACCACGCCCTTGGTCAATTGCGACGTCTGGCCGTTCAGCCCGCCGTGCGAGACGACGCTGGTCAGGTCGGTGTGGCGGGCGCCGGTCAGGGTGTAGAGGCCGTCGAGACGCACCGACGCACCCTCACCCGGGTGGACGACACGGGTTTCCAGCCGTTGCAGCGCTGCGCCTGACGCCAATGTCGTCTGGCCAAAGGCCGCGCCCTTCGACAGATGCACCTCCGCCGACGAGATCGACACGGCGCTGGCCGGTTCCTCGATCAGGACGATGCGTTCGAGGCTGCCGCCCTCCTCAACGAAGACCTCCAGCAGATGGTTGGCCAGATAGGCGTCGCCCCAACCCTCATACGATTCCAGCAGCGTTGCCTTGGCACCGGCCTCGACGACCACGCCGACCCGCGCGTGATGCCCGGTCTTCACCGCATCCGACAGCCAGCGCAGGGCAAGTGAGCGCGGGCCGCAAGCCTTGAACGTGATAATGTGGACGCCTTCCAGCGCCTTGGCTGCTGCCAGAGCGCCCATTGGCATCGCGTCCGCAAGCCGTGGGACACCCGGATCGGCCTTTTCGGTGATCTCGATGCCGTCCTCAAGATCGTCGTCGGGCCACCAGTTCATGAGGCCGTTGGCGATCAAGAGCTCATTGTTCGTCAGCGCCTTGAACGGTCCGCCGCTCGGCTGACCCTCAGGTAGCTTGGGCGACAGCGGCGGCTCGTCACGCACATAGCGACGCAGGTCCGAATACTTCCACGCCTCGGCGCGCCGCGACGGGATCGTGGCGATGTCCTTCAGGTCGATCGTCGTCACGCCGCGACCGGCAGGTACTGGTCGTACCCTTCCGCCTCCAGCTTCAGCGCGAGCTCCGGCCCGCCCGAGGCCACGATCCGCCCCGTCGCCAGCACATGCACCCGGTCCGGTTTGATGTAGTCCAGCAGCCGCTGATAGTGGGTGATGACCAGCATGGCCCGGTCCGGCGAACGCAGGGCATTCACCCCCTCCGACACGATCCGCAGGGCGTCGATGTCGAGGCCGGAATCCGTCTCGTCGAGGATCAGCAGCGACGGCTCCAGCAGGGCCATCTGCAGGATTTCCATCCGCTTCTTCTCGCCGCCCGAGAAGCCGACGTTCAGCGGCCGCTTGAGCATGTCGAAATCCATCTTCAGCGCCGTCGCCGCCGCCTTGACCAGCTTCAGGAAGGCGGGGGCCGAGACCTCCTCCTCGCCCCGCGCCCGCTTCTGGGCGTTCAGCGCCGTGCGCACGAAGGTCAGGGCCGGCACGCCGGGAATCTCGATCGGATACTGGAACGACAGGAACACGCCCTTGGCCGCCCGTTCGGCCGGGTCGAGGTCGAGCAGACGCTCGCCCCGCCATTCGACCGACCCCTCGACGGCCTCATAGCCGGGCCGTCCCGACAGGGCATAGCCCAGCGTCGACTTGCCCGCCCCGTTGGGCCCCATGATGGCGTGAACCTCGCCCGCCGGAACGTCGAGCGTCAGACCCTTAAGGATCGGCTTGTCGCCGACGGAAACGTGGAGGTTGGAGATGGAGAGCATGGTCAGCCTAGCGAGCGAGGAAGCAGCCCACGGCATCGCCGCGAACATTCATTGAGTGGAGCGCATCATCGCTCCGGAAAAACAGTTCAAACTCGTCGCCCTCGATATCGAGCGCGATGACGTGAGCGCCTTGGTCGTCGGCGACTACTGCGACCGGCCGTGACACTTGCTGTTGGGCCACACTGTCGAACCAGACCGCTTCGGTCACATACGGCTCAACCAGTGCTTCCCGCATCTCCGCAAGACCGCGCTCGAACCACTCCGCCGGTAGCGCAGAGCCCACAAGATCGGGGTGACGGGGTGGCGGCACAGGATAATCATCAAGCTCCTGCTGAACCGCCACACGGAGCTTGGCGAGATCGATCACCCCACGCTCCCTTCCAATGAGATCGCCACCAGCTTCTGCGCCTCGACGGCGAACTCCATCGGCAGCTTCTGCATCACGTCACGGACGAAACCGTTGACCAGCAGGGCCACCGCCTCCTCCTGCGACAGCCCGCGCTGCTGGGCATAGAAGAGCTGGTCGTCGGACAGGCGGGTCGTCGTCGCCTCGTGCTCCAGCTGGGCCGAGCCGTTGCGCGCCTCGATATAGGGCACGGTGTGCGACCCGCAGTCGCCGCCGATCAACAGGCTGTCGCACTGGGTGAAGTTGCGCACCCCCGTCGCTTTCGGATGCACAGAGACCAGCCCGCGATAGGTCGAGTCCGACTTCCCCGCCGAGACCGCCTTGGCGATGATCCGGCTCTTAGAGTTCTTGCCCAGGTGGATCATCTTGGTGCCGGTGTCGGCCTGCTGATGTCCGTTGGTGATGGCGATCGAATAGAACTCGCCCGAGCTCTCCTCGCCGCGCAGGACGCAGGATGGGTATTTCCAGGTCACCGCCGAGCCCGTCTCGACCTGGGTCCAGCTGACCTTGGACCGGTCGCCCCGGCAGTCAGCGCGTTTGGTGACGAAGTTGTAGATGCCGCCGCGCCCTTCGGCGTCGCCCGGATACCAGTTCTGCACCGTCGAATATTTGATCTCGGCGTCGTCCAGCACGACCAGCTCGACCACCGCAGCATGCAGCTGGTTCTCGTCGCGCATCGGGGCCGTACAGCCCTCCAGATAGGAGCAATAGCTGCCCTTGTCCGCGATGATCAGCGTCCGTTCGAACTGGCCGGTCTGGCTCGCATTGATGCGGAAATAGGTCGACAGCTCCATCGGGCAGCGCACGCCCGGCGGGATGTAGACGAACGATCCGTCCGAAAACACCGCGCTGTTCAGCGCCGCGAAATAGTTGTCCGAGACCGGCACCACCGACCCCAGATACTGCCGCACCAGATCAGGATATTCGCGCAAGGCCTCCGAGATCGGCATAAAGATCACGCCCACTTTCGCCAGTTCGGCCTTGAAGGTCGTGACCACCGACACGCTGTCGAACACCGCGTCCACCGCGTATCGCGGCGCGCCCTCGACGCCGGCCAGCACGGCCTGTTCGCCCAGCGGGATGCCCAGCTTGGCATAGATGGCCAGGATCTCGGGATCGACCTCGTCCAACGACTTGGGCCCGTCCTTCTTCTTCGGCGCGGCGTAATAGAACAGCGACTGGTAATCGACCGGCTCGTATTTCACCGAGGCCCAAGTCGGCTCCTCCATCGCCAGCCAGCGTTCATAGGCCGCCAGACGCCATTCCAGCATCCACTCCGGCTCGCCCTTCTTCTCGGAGATGAAGCGGACGATGTCGGCGCTGAGGCCGCGCGGGGCGTATTCCGTCTCGATGTCCGAGGTGAAGCCGTGCTCGTACTTTTCCAGTGCGGCGACGGCGTCGATAGTTTCCTGGACGGCGGCCATCAGGCGACCTGCCTTTCATTCTGACGCGCCTGCTGCGCGACATAGGCGGCAGCCCAGACATCGGCGAACCGTTGCCAGTCCTGTTCCGTCGTGCCCCAGCCCCCGGACGCCCTCAGCCCCCCGGATGCCAGGTCGATCCGCCCCGTCGCCAGTATGGTCCGCGAGGGCTTGGTCTTGCCCGAGTTGCAGGCCGATCCGCCCGAAACCATGACGCCCGACAGATCGAGCGTGATCAGCTGACGCGGGCTGTCCCAGTCGCTGACGGCCAGAAACAGGGTGTTGGGCAAACGCGGCGCGCCCTCCCCCACGATCGTCGCGCCCGCCGCCTTCACGACCGCCTCGGCAGCATCGCGCCAGACCCGATGCGCCTCGACGTCGGCCAGACCGCTGCGCGCGCTTTCCGCCGCCACGCCGAAACCGACGATGCCCGGCGTGTTCTCGGTGCCTGCGCGCAGGCCGCGTTCCTGTCCCGCGCCGTGCAGAATCTTGGCCGCCGTCAGACCCTCGCGCATCACCAGCGCGCCGACGCCTTGCGGCCCGCCCAGCTTGTGCGCGGACAGGGTCAGGCTATCGGCACCCAGCACGCGGATATCCACCGTGATCTTGCCCGCCGACTGGATCGCATCGACGTGCAGCCATCCCTTGGCCGCCCGGACCAGACGCGCCGCCTCGGCGATCGGCTGGATCACGCCGCTTTCGTTGTTCGCATGATGGATCGCCACCACAGCCCGGCCCGGTCTGGCCAGAAGCTCCGCCAGCTTCTTCAGGTCGATCACGCCCCGCCCATCGACCGGAAGCACCTTGACCGGCTTGCCCGAGGCGATCGCCGCCTCGGCGATGCACGGATGTTCGGTGGCGCAGACGATCATTCGCTCGCACCCGGCCGCCAGCGCACTGGCCAGCCCCTGCGCATTCGCTTCGGTCCCGCCCGAGGTAAAGATCACCGCTGTCGGATCCGCCCCGACCAGTTCGGCGACCTGAGCCCGCGCGGTCTCGATCCGGCCCCGCGCCCGCCGCCCGGCCGCATGCACCGCCGAGGCGTTGCCGTTGTCGGCGAGGGCCCTGGTCATCGCATCCAGAACCTCGGGCCGCACCAGGGCCGAGGCGTTGTAATCCAGATAGACCGGCGCGCCGCTCATGCCGCGGCCTCCAGTTCGGCCCGCCCGGCCCCGGACCGCCGACGCGCGCCCGTGCGGTTCATCACCACGTCTTCCAGCGAAACCCCGGCCAGATAGCGGTGGATCTCGTCGCCCAGGTCTTCCCACAGATTATGGGTGATGCACCGCTCGCCGGCCATCATGCAGCCCTTGGGCGAGGAGTGTGAGGCACAACGCGTCGCCCGGATCGGCTCGTCGACCGCCAGCACGATCTCCGACACCACCGTCTCATGCGCACCCTTGGCCAGCCGATAGCCGCCGCCCGGCCCGCGCACGCTGCGCACCAGCCCGCCCTTGCGCAGCCGGGCGAACAGCTGCTCCAGATAGCTTAGGGAAATCTCCTGACGCGTGGCGATTTCGGCCAGCGAGACGGCGCGCGCGGACCCGTCCGAGCCCAGCCCGTTCTTGGCCAGATCGGCCATCGCCATCACGGCGTATCGTCCCTTGGTCGACAGACGCATCGCACCTACTCAAAAATCTCGCGCTTTTCAGGGGCCCTGTGCTAAGAGCCGCGCCTTTAAGGAAGGCCGCTGTGCGCTGGCTGGACTTATAAAGTCCTACCGCCACGGTCAAGTATTCCCCGACCGCGAAACGACGATTGAACGGATTATTCGAGCCCCATGCCTGAAGTCATCCTGCCCGGCGCCTCTGGTCGTATTGAGGGCCGCTACTCACCCGGCAAGCGCGCCAACGCCCCGATCGCCCTGATCCTGCACC
>NZ_JBIIAY010000036.1:0-26648 GCF_044239655.1 Brevundimonas sp. | reverse complement strand
CGGGTCACAGTCCGGACACGGTGCCGCGACGCTTATGCAACTAGGATATCAGAGGTTTTCGCGCAGCCAGCCTGCGGCCCGTGCGACAACGTTGCCACGATGCACCTTTGGGGCGTCGGCGGCCGAGATCTGGCGCGACATCAGCTTGCGCGCGGAAACCGCCTCGCGCGGACCGTAGGCCGCACGCAGCAACACGCCGGCCGAGGAGCAGAAGGCCGGGCCCGAGGCGGCGTCGGCCATGTGGGGGGCGCGCTGGGGCCGACCCAGACGCACCGGCCGGTCGAACACCCGCACGGCCAGCTCGCGCACGCCGTTCAGCTGGCTGGCCCCGCCCGTCAGGACCAATCCAGCACCCGGCTCCAGACCCACGCCCGCGTTGCGCAACCGGTCGCGCAGCAGTTCCAGCGTCTCCTCGACGCGCGGAGCGATGACGGTCTTGAGCATGGCGCGGGGCACGATGACGGGGCCGGCGGACGGGTCTTCGCCCCGCGGCGGGGCCTCCAGCATCTCGCGGTCCTCGTTGGCGCTGGCCATGGCCGAACCGTGCAGGGTCTTGAGTCGCTCGGCACCGGCCTTGGACGTCGACAGGCCGCGCGCGATGTCGGCGGTGACATGATCGCCGCCGACGTTCAGCGATTCGATGTGCAGCAGACTGCGTCCACCCCAGACGGCGGCCGAGGTCGAGCCCCCGCCCATGTCGATGCAGACGCAGCCCAGGTCCATCTCGTCCTCCTCCAGCGCGGCGAGCGACGAGACGACGGGGGCGGCGGCCACGCCCTGGAGGTCCAGGTGGGCCAGTTCCAGGCAATGGCTCAGGGACGCGAACGCGCTCTCGGCCATGGACACGACCAGCAGGTCCAGCCCCAGCGAGGCGCCGCGCATAGCGCGCGGATCATGGACGCCGCGCGCTCCATCGACCGACCAGCCGATCGGCAGGACGTGGATCGGACGGCGGTTGGGATAGCGGATCTGGGCCAGGGCCATGGCGATGGCGCGGGCCAGGTCGCCGTCACCGACCGGATTGGCCCCCAGCGACACCCTGGCCTGGACGCGGTGGCTGGCCATCTGGCCGATGGCGGTGGAGACGATGACGCCCGACACGGGCGCGCCGGCCGAGCGTTCGGCGCGCTCGACGGCCTGGCCGATGGCCTGGGCCGCCTCGTCCATGTTGACGATGGCCCCGCCGCGAACCCCGCGCGACTGGACATGGCTGGCCCCCGCCACGCGGATGGTGCGGTCGGCGTGGCGCACGCCCTCGGGCTTCATGATGAAGCAGGCGACCTTGGACTGGCCCAGGTCGAGCGCGGCCACGACGGGCGCGCGGGCGGCCTTGGCGGCCTCGGTGGCGGGATCGCTTCTGCGTCCGGTCATCGGGAAAGCCTCACTTCAAACAGGGTCACGCGGGGGCCGCTCCAGCGCCGGGGCGCACAGCGATGGTGTCGGGGGTTCTGAGATCGACGCGGGCGAAGCCGAGGTCGAGCAGCCGGTCGCGCTGGTCCAGCGCGTCCAGCCGGATCAGGGCCGAATCCTGATCGACGGCGGGCAGCTGGATCAGGCTGCCGTCCTTGAGACGCAGGTCCCAGCGGCGCTCATCGACCCGCACCATGGCGTCGATCCGCCCGGCCAGGCGCGGCCGCTGGGCCAGCAGGGGCAACAGGTCGGCGGCGGCGGTGTCGGCGCCCTTGCCGACCACGAGTGGCAGTTGCGGATAGCGACCGGCGTCGGCACCGGGGATGGCCTTGCCGTTGGCGTCGATGACGAAGGTCTTTCCGCCGGTCTGCCAGACGGCCAGACGATCATGCTCCACAACCTCGACGATCAATGTGTCGGGCAACAGGCGTACGACCCGCGCCTCCTTGACCCAGCCCACGGACTGAACGCGCCCGCGCAGGGCGTCGAGATCCAGACTGGTGATCGGCTGACCGGCCTGAAGCTGAAGCGCCTGCTGGATCGCGGGCGTGGCCTCGGCCGAGGCACCCGTGATGTGGACGCGGCGCAGGGACAGACCCATGCCGGCGGTCATGTTGTCCATGCCGTGGCTCAGGGACGCGCCGATCCGCTCGGCCCGCGCGCCCGTGGCCAGAACGGCCCCCAGAACGACGACCCCGGCGAGGATGGAGATGACGACGGCGCGGGGCGACAGATCGAGCTTGCCCACCGCCGCGAACTTGCCGCCGACGACCGGAGCGTTTCCGCCCCCGCGCGCAGCCTTGCTAACGCCCCGCCTGGGAGACGCCGTGCCACGCTGGGGAGCCGATGCCGAACTCTGTCGCCGACCGCCGCGAACTACCGCGGGCATGAGGCGTCCTCCACGATCCACCGGACAAGGTCTTGATACGACATCCCGACATAGGCGGCCTGCTCTGGCACCAGAGAGGTCGGGGTCATGCCGGGTTGGGTATTGATCTCCAGAAAGACCAACTCGTCCTTAACATCGTCATAACGGAAATCGCTTCGAGACACCCCGCGACAGCCCATGGCCACGTGAGCCAGTTCGGCCTGACGCAGCGCCGCCTCGAACACGTGATCCGGCAGGACGGCCGGCAGAACATGGACCGAGCCGCCGGGCGCGTATTTGGCCTCGTAATCGTAGAAGCCCTTGGTCGGAGTGATGTCGGTCACGGTCAGGGCGCGAGGGCCGGACGTGTCTCCAATGACGGCGACGCACAGTTCCTTGCCGGGGATGAAGGGCTCGACCATCACCAGGTCGCCATAGGTCCAGCTCGGCTCGCCGGTCGCCGCGATCGGCGCTTCGCCCTCGCGCACGACATAGACGCCGACGGACGAGCCCTCGGCATTCGGCTTGATCACATACGGGGGCGGGATGACGTGACCCGCCGCCACCGCGTGCCGGTCGAACAGGCCGCCGCCGGGCACGACGACCCCTGCGGCCCTGAGCACCGCCTTGCACTTGTCCTTGTCCATCGACAGGGCCGAGGCCAGAACGCCGGAGTGGGTGTAGGGGATGTTCAACGTCTCGAGCACGCCCTGGACGCAACCGTCCTCGCCCCAGTCGCCGTGCAGGGCGTTGAAGACCACGTCCGGCTTGAGATCGGCCAGCACCTGAGCCAGATCGCGTCCCGCATCGACGCGCGACACCCGGGCGACCTGCCCTTCCAGGGCGTCGGCGCAGCCCTTGCCGGACGTCAGCGAGACCTCCCGCTCCGAGGACAGACCGCCCATCAGGACGGCGACGTGAAGCTCGGAAAGCGGACGGGACATCGTGTTCCGGGAGACTGGAGGGAGCGGCCGATGCCCTTGATCCCCCCGCCATGGTTTACACCGCGTTTACTTTGACGCTCTTGGCCCGGGATAATCGCACCCGTGTCGGCGGCGGCCAGACGTCACCGGCTCATCGATCCGACCGCGCCGCGACGATCGACACATCCACCGCGACCTGGGCCGGGACGTCGTCCGTTCCCGCCCACTCGCCGGTCCCGACGTCGAAGGCCGTGCGGTCCAGGGATGCGGTGCCCGTCATCCGGGCCGTGTCGTCCTCGATCTTCAAGGTAAAGCGCACGACGGCCCCGCGCGTCACGCCCTTGAGCCGCAGCCTCCCGCGCGCCTCATAGCGGTCGCCGCCCAGGGCCCGGAACTGGTCGGCAGAGAAGACCGCCTCGGCATGGCTCGCCGTGTCGAACCACTGGGACCCGCCCAGCACCCCCTGGCTGTCGCTGTCCTCGGTGGTGAAACTGGCCATGGCGACTGTGACGCGGACGCGCGAGGCGTCCAGCGCGTCCGGCGAGAACAGGATGTCGGCCGACCAGTCCGCGAACCGGCCCCGGATCGGCGAACCCGACTGGCTGGTCGAGAACGACAGCCGGGACTGCGCGCGGTTGACCGTCCAGCGGGACGGTACGGCGGGCGTCTCGACCGCATCGGCCTCGACCGGCGCAGACGGATCGGCGACGGCCGGGACGGCCACAGGCGCGGCCTCGGCCTGGACCGTCGCGGCCGGTTCGGGCGCGGACGCCGGCACCGGCGCTTTCGCCGTGATCCAGGGATAGAGGGCTGCCGCCACCAGCGTCAGCACGACGGCCACGGCAACCCCGACCAGACGACGACTGAGCAGACGAACCGCCGACGGCCCCGACAGCATGCGGGTCAGGCCCTGATCCCGATCGATCAGATGGTGCTTCAGCGCCCCCGCGACATGGAGCGCCAGAAGGCCGTACAGGGCCCAGCCCAGCAGCCTGTGAGCGCTCTCGGCGGCCTGCTCGACCGCCGCCTTGGTCGCGGGCTCCAGACCCGGGACGCCCGGCAGGTGCGGAAAGGGGATCAGGCCGAACAGGACGGTGCCGATCCCGGTTCGCGACGCCGACACGATCAGCCAGCCGCTCAACGGAATGGCCAGCAGCAGCAGATAGAAGCCCAGGTGGACCCACCCCGCCAGACGCCGCTCCCAGACATGGCCGCCGACCGACGCAGGCGGACGATGGCCGACCCGCCAGGCGATGCGCGCCAGGGTCAGGATCAGAATGCTGATCCCGATCGACTTGTGCAGTTGATAGACCGCAAAGGTCGTGGCCCCCGGCGGTCCGTCCATCCGCCAGCCCAGGCCGATCTCGAACACGATCAGAAGGGCGATCGCCCAGTGCAGTCCCATCGCCACGGCACCGTACCGGGCCGAGGGGGACGGGAGGTTGTCGTTCAACTGGCTCATGGCGTCCCGTCCGATCCGGCGGTGTCCGACAACCTAATCCGCCACAGTGATTGTTTCAATAAGGGAGGTTGATCGACAGCCAGGCCGCGCGATTAGCCTGCACGCCCGATCCGCTTGATCTCCCACTCCAGTTGCACGCCTGCCTTGGCCAGCACATCGGCGCGTACCGCCTCGCCCAGGCCCTCGATGTCGGCGGCGCTCGCGTCGTCGAAATTGATCATGAAGTTGGAGTGCAGCTCCGAGAATTTCGCGCCGCCATGAGGCTTGCCGCGCCAGCCCGCATCGTCGACCAGCTTCCAGGACGAGTGGCCGGGCGGGTTCTTGAAGGTCGAGCCGCCGGTCTTTTCGCGGATCGGCTGGGTGGTTTCGCGTCGGGCGGTGATCTCACTGATCCGGGCCGCGACCGCAGCCGGATCGTCGGGCGTGCCCCGGTAGACGGCCTCGATCCAGAGGATGTCGGCGGGGGCCTCTGAGTGGCGGTAGGTATAGCCGAAGTCGGAGAGCGCATAATCGACCCGCTCCCCGGCCCGCGTCAGGCCCCAGGCCGAGACCAGGACGTCCTTGGTCTCCGCGCCATAGCAGCCGGCGTTCATCGTCAGGGCGCCGCCGATCGTGCCGGGAATGCCGGCATAGAACTCCAGACCTGCCAGCCCCGCCTTGGCCGAGGCCTTGGCGACCATGGCGTCGAGCGCGCCCGCCCCGGCAGTGATCCTGTCACCCTCGGTCGTGATACCCGCGAAGGGACGGCCGGCCAGCCGGATCACGACCCCTTCGACCCCGCCGTCGCGGACGATGACGTTGGAGCCGACGCCAAGGACCGTCACGGGCACGGCCGGGTCCAGCACCTTGAGGAAGGCGGCGAGGTCTTCCGGATCGGCGGGGATGAACAGCGCCTCGGCCGCGCCACCGACCCGGAACCAGGTAAAGGGTGCCAGCGGCTCGTCGCGCAGCAGCTTGCCGCGCACGGCCGGAAGAGTGTCACGCCAGGTCATGCCGGTTCCTCGGCGTCGTCGGAGGGGTAGGGAAAATACAGCTGATTGCCGTCGGGATCGGCGACGATCATCAGGGGATAGCCCCAGCGGCCGTCCTTGACCTCGACGCCGCGACGCTCGAACTCGGCGCGGGTTGCGGTCACCAGATCGAGGTCCAGAGAGACGAAGATCAGGCCGCCACCGACCTTGTCCGGCCATTGCGACGTCAGGATCAATTCGCACTCCTGCCGGCTGACCTGGACGATCCGGCGGTCGCCCTCCTCGTCGTAACGCCAGTCCTCCCGAAAGCCGAGCTGGCCACGGTAGAAGGCGACCGACCGCTCGATGTCGGACACGAAAAGGACCGGCCGGGAGTACCAGTCAGCCACGGACGGCGCCCGGCCCCGCCTGATGCGAGATCATCCCCGACAGCATATCGTCGCCATCGCCTTCGCCGGTCCGCTCTTCCGGCAAACCGTCGCACACCTTCAGCCAGGACAGGCGGGACTCGACGCCATAGTGGGTCGTGACATTGGCGCGTTCGGGCTCGTCGAGACTGCCGACCGTGACGTTCGTGCCGTCGGTGTCGTTGTAGGTGAAGGTCAGGGGCGTGCCGCAGTCGCGGCAAAAAGCGCGGGTCGCGGCGCTGGAACTGGCAAACACGCCGGGTTCACCGGCGGTCCAGGCGAAGTCGGTCTTCCTGACGTTGGTCAGGGCCGCAAACGGTCCGCCCGTGGCCCTCTGGCACATCCGGCAATGACAGAACGAGCCTTCGGGCGCGGCATAGAGGCCATAGCGGACCTTGCCGCACTGGCAGCCGCCCGTGAGGACCGCCTCACGGCTCACGCCAACGCCTCCAGCTGGGCCGGCAGGGCATAGGCCCAGCTGGTGATGTCGCCGGCACCCAGCAGCACCACGACATCCCCCGCCGTCGCGGCCTCGGCGATGACGCGCGGCAGGCTGGTGACGTTTTCCAGTTCCGACACATTGCGGTGGCCGTAGCGGCGGACGCCTTCGACCAGGGCCTGCTTGTCCACCCCCTCGATCGGGGCCTCGCCCGCCGGATAGACGTCGGCGATGATGACCTGGTCGGCGTCGGAGAAGCTGGTCGAGAACTCCTCCATCAGGTCCCGCAGACGGGTGTAGCGGTGCGGCTGCATCACCGCGATGACCCGCCCCTCCGTCACCTGGCGCGCGGCCTTCAGGACGGCGGCGATCTCGACCGGGTGGTGGCCATAGTCGTCGACGATGCGGATACCGTTCACCACCCCGGTGGTGGTGAAGCGCCGCTTGACCCCGCCGAAGCCCGCCAGCCCCGCCTTGATCGCCTCGTCCGAGACATCCAGCTCGCGCGCCACGGCAATCGCCGCCAGCGCATTGGAGACATTGTGCCAGCCGGCCATGGGCAGGTGCAGCCCCTCGATCCGGTGGGTCTCGCCGTTCTGGATCACCACGTCGAAGCGGCAGCCGTCGGCGGCCATGTCGCAGTTCTCGGCGCGGACCATGGCCTGGGGGTTGATGCCATAGGTGACCAGCCGCCGGTTATCGATCGAGGCCACCAGTTTCTGCACCTCAGGGTGGTCCAGACAGACGGCGGCGAAACCGTAAAAGGGGATGTTCTCGACGAAATCGACGAAGGCCTGCCGCACACGGTCGAAGTCGCCGTAGTGATCGAGGTGTTCGGGGTCGATGTTAGTGACGATGGCCACCGTCGACTTCAGCCGCAGGAAGCTGCCGTCGCTCTCGTCCGCCTCGACCACGATCCAGTCGCCGTCGCCGACCTTGGCGTTGGTGCCATAGGCGTTGATGATGCCCCCGTTGACCACGGTGGGATCCAGCCCCGCCGCATCCAGAAGCGCCGCCACCATCGAGGTCGTCGTGGTCTTGCCGTGCGTGCCGCCGACCGCGATCGAGAACTGCAGCCGCATCAGCTCGGCCAGCATCTCGGCCCGGCGGACCAGGGGGATGCGGCGCTCGCGCGCGATCTTCAGCTCGGGGTTCTCGGCCTTCACCGCCGTCGAATAGACCACCGCCGAGACGCCCTCGCCGACATGGGCCGCGTCATGGCCGACGAAGATGCGCGCGCCCAGCTTTTCCAGCCGTTCGGTGTTGGCGGATGCCTTGGCGTCCGAACCCTGAACCGAATAGCCGATCTTGAGCATGATCTCGGCGATGCCGCTCATGCCGATGCCGCCGATGCCAACGAAATGGACGGGACCGAGGTCGAACGGGACGGGGCGAAGGCGAGCGATCATTCAGGCCTCATAGCGATGGAAATCGCGGATTGCACCTGTCCGTTTCCGTCCGCCCACAGTGGCGATGACGATGTCAGACCGCCAGCCGGCCCTTGTCCTTGTCGGCAGTGAAGACGACGTCCTTGTCGGGCGTTTCGCAGTGGACGCCTGGCGCGCCGATCCGGTGCAGGACGTGGCGCAGGATGTTCAGCCGCGCGGTCTTCTTGTCGTCGGTGGCCACCACGATCCAGGGCGCATGGCCCGAATGGGTCTCGTCCAGCATCCGGTCGCGGGCCTGCGAATAGGCGTCCCAGCGGGTCTGGGCCTCCGCATCCAGGGACGAGTTCTTGAACCGCTTCAGCGGCTCGGTCTTGCGATCCTCGAGCCGCTGCGCCTGTTCGGTCTTGGAGATGTCGAGCCAGAATTTGATGATGATGACGCCGCTGTCGGCCAGCATCCGCTCGAAGCGCGGGGCGTCCTTCAGGAACTGGGTCGTCTGTTCGGGGGTGCAGAACCCCATCACCGGCTCGACCCCGCCACGATTGTACCAGGACCGGTTGAAGATCACGACCTCGCCGGCGCCGGGAACATGCGGCACGTAGCGCTGGAAATACCACTGGCCCAGCTCGCGCTCGGTCGGTTTGGGCAGGGCGACGACGCGGGTCTGGCGGGCCGACATATATTCGGTCATCCGCTTGATGGCCCCGTCCTTGCCGGCGCTGTCACGGCCCTCGAAGATGATCAGGATCTTCAGACCCTGTTCGATGGCCCAGGCCTGGCTGTCGACCAGTTCGATCTGGAGCTGCTCCAGGGCGTGATCATAGGCGTCGCTTTTCTTGCTCATGGCACGACTATCGGCCGGGGCGACCGAGGGGGCAAGCGGCCGATCCTGACCGCGCTTTAATGTGACCCGGCCACAAAGGCCGTCTAGGTCTGGCGCATGATCCACACGCTCGCATGTCCTCGATTGAGCCGCCGCCTGATGCTGTCCGGGATCGCGGGCGTCGCCGCAACGACCGCCCTGCCCGTCCAGGCGCGGCAGGCCGCCCCGACGCGGGACGCGCTGCTCGACGCCGCCTTCACCGCCTCTGCACCGCCGGCCCTGGTCGGCGGCGTGGTCACGCGCGAGGGACTGGTCTGGTCCGGCGTGCGGGGTGTTCGCCGCGCAGGCGGGACCGAGGCCGCCACCCTCGACGACCGCTGGCACCTGGGCTCCAACACCAAGGCCATGACCGCCGCCCTCTATGGCCGGCTGGTCGACAAGGGACAGGCGAAATGGGGGGCGACGGCGGCTGAGTTGTTCCCCGACCTGACGATCGATCCGGCCTGGGCGGCCACTCCGGTCGAGCGTTTCCTGAACCATACGGCGGGCCTGCGCGACATCGACATGCTGGGATCGACCTGGCTGCTGACAGCACGCGCAGACACGACGAGCCTGACCAGCCAGCGCGCCGTCCTGGCCGAGCGCGCGCTGTCGAAACCACCCGGAGGCACCGTCGGAACCTTCGCCTACGCCAATGCCAACTATATCCTTGTCGGGGCCGCGATCGAGCGGATCACGGGCCTATCCTCGGAAGACGCCATGGCCGCCGAGGTGTTCCAGCCGCTCGGCCTGACCAGCGGCGGATCGGGCCCACCGGTCGGCGACCAGCCCTGGGGCCATTCGGGACTGGGCGGACAGGCGACGCCGATGGACCCGACGAACCTGTTCTCGGACAATCCCCTCGCCATGGGTCCGGCCGGGACGGCGCATATGAGCCTGGCCGACTATGCGACCTTCGTCCGTGCCGTCCTGACCGAGGGTGCCGGCTGGCTGAAGCCCGAGACCGTCGCCCATCTGATCACGCCCCCGGTCGCCACGGGCCGCAGCTATGCCCTGGGATGGATCACGGTCGCGGGCCAGCCCTGGGCCCGCGGCACCGTCATCGCCCATGAGGGGACCAATACGATGTGGCATTCGATGGTCGTCGCCGATCCTGCGGGCGGCCGGGCCTTCATCGCCCTGTCCAACGACGAGGTCCGGGGCGGACCGGCCTGTCAGCAACTGGTCTCCAGCCTGATCCGGATGGGATAGCGGAAATCCCGCAAGACCTTTCTTCGGCTCGTGCGTTAAGCTGAGCAATGAAGAGAGACTTCGCCGACTTCTGGAACCTGTTGTGGGAGTTGGGGCTGGCGGCCTGCGCCATGTTCGCGCTCATCAACGTCTTCGTGCCGGACCAGGACCTGCCGTGGAAGCCGCTGGACCTGAACCGGCCGCTGGGTGCCGCCACCAGCGCCAAGGTCGCCGATTTCCAGCTTCCCTTCGCCGCCCCCGCCGAACAGGTCGAGGGCGCGACCGAGGCCTGTATGCAGACCCTGCGCGACGCAGGCGTTCAGGTCGAACGGGTCGAGGATCGATCCGACGGTGGCTTCTGCATCGCGCAAGGCCTGGTCCGGATCAGCGGCGGCGACGTCACCCCCTTCGCCACGCGCGACCTGGTCATGCAGTGCCCTTTGGCCGTACGATATGTCATCTGGGACCGTCAGGTGCTGCGTCCGGCGGCCCGATCGACCCTGGGATCGGAGGTCGCCCGCGTCGACGACATGGGCACCTATTCGTGCCGCCGCATCTATGGCTCCCAGTCCGCTTCCGATCGCCCGAGCGAACATGCCCGCGCCAATGCGCTGGATATCGGCGGGGTTACGCTGAAGGACGGACGGCGTGTCTCGGTGCTGGAAGACTGGGGCGGACAGGGCCCGGCGGGCGTCCCCGGATCGGGCTTCCTGCGGCGTCTGCGCGACGGGGGTTGCCGCGTATTCGCGACCGTCCTGACGCCCGACTACAACGCCGCCCACGCCAACCACCTGCATCTGGACGGTGCCCCGCGCTCGCTCTGCGCGCTCGGCCCCTCGCCCGAAACGCGCCGAACGGCTGAAAAGGCCGTCACGCCTTGACCAAAAGCGCGATCACTGTCGCGTGACAGGCGAATCGAATCCGGTTGACCGCTGTGGACAGGTGCGAGAGAACGGCTGTGCAGTCCGGATTTCGTGCGTGGGGTCCAAACCCATGTTCTGCTCCTTCGCCTGAACGAGCCGTCCAGATGGACTGTCGGGTCACTCTTCGTGAGGACCCGCCTGGAAAGCGCGTTTTATTGGAGAGCGCAGATATGGCGACCGGTACGGTCAAGTGGTTCAACCCCACGAAAGGCTTCGGCTTCATCCAGCCCGAAAGCGGCGGCGCAGATGTGTTCGTTCACATCACCGCCGTTCAGAAGGCTGGCCTGGCCGGCCTCGATGAAAACGCCAAGGTCGAATACGAGCTGGAATCCCAGCGCGGCAAGACCTCGGCCGTGAACCTCAAGGTTCTCTAAGCCGACGGGTCCATCCGGACCCTAGACATTGACGGGCGCAGGCTGCTTGCGGTCTGCGCCCGTTTTCGTGTCCGGTCCGGGCTTACGCGCCGACCATTGCGCCAGCAGGATTGCCCCCAGCACCAGGGCCCCGCCCAGGGCCTGAACCGGGGTCAGGGTCTCGCCGAAAATCCACCAGCTCAACAAGCCCGCCACGATCGGCTGGATCAGGATGATGACCGCCGCGATCGCGGGCGGCAGCTTGCCGAGGGACCAGGCCACGCCGCCCTGCCCCGCCACATGCATGACCCCCATGCCGACGCAGGCCGCCCAGCCCGCGATCGTCGCCGGGATCATGTCCTCGCCCAGCACCAGCGCCACGATCCCCAGCGGAAAGACCCCGATCAGCGTCGCCCAAAGGGTGACCCGCATCGCCCCGGCCGTCGTCCGCGCCTGCTGCACCGCCAGGAAATACCCTGCGTACCAGAGGGACACGATCAGGGAGAGGACGTCTCCCAGCACCGGATCGGTGCCCTGCTGGCCGTCCGCCCCCGCCGCCATCGCAAAGGCGCCCCCCATGGCCAGGGCCAGGGCGAGGATGAACAGCCTGGCCGGCGTCTGTCTGAACACGATCCAGCCGAACAGGGTCACCACCACCGGCGTCAGGTTGCACAGCACCGTCGCATTGGCGACCGAGGTCATCACGATCCCGTAGTGCCAGAACGACAGGTCCAGCGCGAAGAAGACGCCCGCCAGAACCATCCATTTCGACGGCCGCCCGATCCCCTCCCCCTTCGGCAGACCACAGATCGCGAACAGCAGGGGCAGGGCGAATGCGAACCGCCAGAACGCCGCCGCCGCCGGCCCCGTCTCCGTCAACCGCACCAGGATCGGGGCCAGACCGAGAATGCAGGCGGAGATCAGCAGGACGACAAAGGCGAACAGGCGCGACTGGGACATGGCGCTGCTTATTCTTCCCCCGCTTGCGGGGGAAGTGGCCCGGCGCTTGCGAAGCAAGCCAGGGTCGATGGGGGAACTTCACTGGCTCGCCCAACACGGCCCCCATCGTCGCTGGATCGCTTCGCGATCGACGCGACACTTCCCCCGCTGCGCGGGAGAAGAAGAATTCAGAACCCCAACTCCGCCTTCAACGCTTCCGCCGTCATGCCGCTCGCCCGCAGTTCGGCCAGGGTCACCGACCGGTCCCGTTTTGCATAGCGCTTGCCGTCCGGCCCGAGCAGCAGCCGATGGTGCCGATACACCGGCGTCGGCAGTCCCAGCAGCGCCTGTAGAACCCGCTGGATCGATGTCGTGGCGATCAGGTCCTCCCCCCGGATCACATGGGTCACCCCCTGGCGCGCATCGTCGATGACCGACGCGATCACATACCCCGCTCCGATGTCCTTTCGCCCCATCACCATGTCCCCGAGCCGCTCCGGCGTCGCCCGATGCACGCCCGGATCGGCCGTTTCCTCGACCCAGGTCAGTCCCTCGAACGCGCCCAGTCGCTCGCGCGCCGCAGCCAGCGACAGCCGCCATGCAAAGGCCTCGCCCCGCGCCAGCCGTTTCGCCTCTTCGTCTGCAGACAGCGCACCGCCGGTAAAGGCGACCGTATCCGCCGGATCGTCCGCGTGCGCCGCTCCTCCCGCCAGGGCCAGGATTTCCTTGCGGGTGCGGAAACAGCGGTACAGCACCCCCATCCCGCGCAGCCGCGCCAACGCCGCATCATAGTCGGCTCGGTGCTCCGACTGGCGCAGCACCGGCAGCTCCCAGTCGAGACTCAGCCAGCGCAGATCCTCGACGATCGCCGCCTCGTATTCGGGCCGACAGCGGGTGAAGTCGGTGTCCTCGATCCGCAACAGGAACCGCCCGCCCACACCCTTCGCCGCAACCCAGGCCGTCAGGGCGGAAAAGGCATGGCCCCTGTGCAACAGCCCTGTCGGCGACGGCGCGAACCGGGTGACGAAGGTCACGGCGGGCTCAGACCCGCGCCAGTGCGCCCGCCGCCAGCGCCCGCTCGACCGCCGCACGGATGGCGTCGGGATCGACGAAATCGAACTGGGCGCACAGATCCTCGATGGCGAAATCCGGCTGGCCGAACGCCCAGTCCATGGCCACCGCGACCGGGCCCGTGAACGCAGGCGAGGCCAGGCCCGTACGACGATAGCCGGTCAGGGCGGCGCGGACGGGCAGTCGGTAGTCGGCGGGCCGCTGCACCAGTTTCTGCTGGGCCATGGCGATCTCGTCGCGGAACTGCGGATGGGCGGCCAGATCGGCCAGCTTGCGACCCAGCCTGGCCAGGTGAGCCTGCAACGCCTTGCCGTCATCCAGCGACGCCGACGGCAACCAGGCCCGGAAGGCCGGGTCCTGAAGGGCGGCCTTTTCGAGAAGCGAGAACAGGATGCGCCCGTACAGCGGCGTCACCGAGAATGTCACATGCAGCGAGGCCCCCGGCTCGGCCAGGGCATCGTGATACCAGCCGCGCGGCAGGTACAGGACATCGCCCGGCCGCATCAGCACGTCCTGCATGGTCCGGCCCCGCGTCCGCTCGAACCAGCCGACCACCTGGTCATCACTGACCGGGAACTCGACCGGATCCTCGGCGCGGTTCTCGTACAGCCGCCAGGTCTTTTCGCCCTCGACCTGGATTGCGAACACCTCGTGCAGGTCGAAATGGGTGGCGAAGGCGCGCACGCCGCCGAACGAGCAATAGACATTGGCCCCGACCAGTCCAGCAAACGCCTGGCCCAGCATCGCCGAGGTCTCGGCCAGGGCCGGCGTCAGGGTCTGGACGTCGTTGACGACCAGACTCGCGCCGGTGGACAGGAAGACATTGACCTTGGCCGGCGACGGTCTCAGCCGCTTGCCGCTCTGGGTGTCGGCCAGCTCGCAATAGAATTCGGGCGCGACCGGCCGGGTATTGAGCACCAGCTTCAGCGTCTCCGGCGTCCACAGCGCCGTCTGGCCCAGCAGTCCGTTGAACGTCGCCCAATCCAGCAGCGCCGCCTTCGGTCCCCCCTCGCCCCCCGGAATATGCAGGGGCTTGCGGCCCTGATACTCGGCCCGAAACTGATCGGGCGTGATCGGGTGGAGAAGGTCTTCAAGACTGCGCATCGGGTGCGACGCTACCGACGCGGTCACGCCTCGTCCAGCAGGGAGACCCAGTCGCGCGCGGCGTGGAGGATGCGGACGATCTCCACCTTATCCGTCACGCGGTAGAATATCAGATAGTTCTCGACCGGGCGTTTGCGAAGGCGACGGGCGGCGATTTCGGGATAGCGAAGGGGAAAGCGCGACAGGCCCGAACAGGCAGAGACGAGTTTCTCGACCATCCGATCGGCCGCGCGCGGATTGTCCGCCGCAATCCAGGTGCGTATCTCTGCCAGATCCTGATACGTCGGCCGGGTGAAGACGACCTTCATGCCTTTAGCCGACAGGCCCGAACTGCCCGGCCAAACCGGCGCGAAGGTCTTCCTCCGACATGAAGTCGCCAGCGTCCGCTGCGGCGATCCCCTCGTCCAGCTTGGCGAGCAGGGCCGCCAGCGCCGCTTCCCGTTCCTGAACCAGACGCACCCCGGTGCGCAGGACTTCGCTCTTGGAACCGTATCGTCCGTCACGGACGAGGTCGGTCACGACCTGCTCCAGCGCACCCAGTTCGACGGTCATGGTCATGGCGGTTCTCCAGCTGGGCCAATAATAGTTATTACGGCCCAGGGTGACAATGTCCGCTTTCCGCCACCTGCCGGGCCGCCGCCATTTGCGATCCCGCCCTCCCGCTCTATCAAGTCCCATGGCCCATATTCCGACCGCCGCAGAGATCGCCGTCGCGCGTCAGGCCTTGGCCGAGGCCGATCCTGCCCTGGCGCGCGCCCACGAACAGACGCCGGTCTTCGAGTGGCGGCTGAGACGCGGTGGCTATGAGGGGCTGTTCCACATGATCGTGGATCAGCAGGTCTCGGTCGCCTCGGCCGCCGCCATCTGGGCCAGGGTGGTCGCGGGTCTGGGCGGGGTGGTGACCGCCGAAGCGGCGCTCGCCCACGATATCGAACACTTGCGTACCTTCGGCCTGTCGATCCAGAAAGCCCGCTACGCCCACGAGATCGCCCGGGCCCAGGTCGAGGGGCGGGTCGATCTGGACCGGATGGACGGACTGAGCGACGCCGAGGCCACGGCCGCCCTGGTGTCCATCAAGGGCGTCGGCCGCTGGACGGCCGAGACCTATCTGATGTTCTGCGAGGGCCGAACCGACGTCTTTCCCGGCGGCGACATCGCGCTTCAGGAGGCCATGCGCTGGGCCGACGGCGCGGCCGATCGCCCGAACGAGAAACAGGCCTATGCCCGGGCCGAGGCCTGGCGTCCGCATCGCGGCGTCGCGGCCCATCTGCTGTGGGGCTGGTACGGCGGGGTCAAGCGCGGCGAGATCGCGCGCGAAGAGGTCATCATGGGCGCCGCCGCATGACGCCCCTCGTCGATCCCGAAACCGCCCGCGCCCTTACCGATCCGCAACAGGTCCTGGTCGCCCTGGACTTCGCCGGGGTCGCCGTCTTCGCCGCGACCGGCGCCCTGGCGGCGGCCCGGGAAAAGCATGACCTCGTCACCTTCGCCTTCTTCGCGGCCATCACCGGGGTGGGCGGCGGCACCTTGCGCGACCTTCTGATCGGACAGCCGGTCTTCTGGGTCGAGGACTGGCGCTACATCGCCGTCTGTCTGCTGGCGGCCGCAGGCGTCTGGATGATCGGGCGGCGCGACTGGCGGTTCCGGGCCCTGCTGTGGCTCGATGCGGTCGGACTGGCGGCCTATGGCGTCATGGGCGCGGCGAAGGCCGAAGCCGTCGGGATGGCACCCCTGATCTGCATCGTCATGGGGGCGCTGACGGCCTGTTTCGGCGGCATCGTGCGAGACCTGCTGGCCGGCCAGCCGTCGATCCTGTTGCGACGCGAGATCACGGTCTCGGCGGCCCTGCTGGCCGCGACCGCCTTCGTCGCCCTGCGCCTGCCCGAGATGCCGATCTGGCCCGCCGCCGTCGTCGCGGCCCTGCTGGGGTTCGCACTGCGCGCCGGTGCCCTCGTCTATGGCTGGAGCCTGCCGGCGTTTCCGGATCGGGCGCGAAGGTAATGTCGCGAAACCTTGCTTTTTCCGCCATGGCGGCCCCGACGAATCGCGCCTAGTCTGAAGGCCTGATCTGGAAGGAGACGTGTCTTCAGTCCTGTCGCTTCACACCGCACGGAGCGGACCTGATGCAGGTCCAGCCCCTCGCACTGACTCCCTCAGTGGCCCGCCCCTTCGTGGCCCAACCCCATGTCGGCCAGTCGCCGGCGGGCTTTCCCGCCCTGGTGCTGAACGCCGACTTCCGGCCCCTGTCCTACTACCCGCTGTCGCTGTGGCCTTGGGAAGAGGCGGTCAAGGCGGTCTATCAGGACCGCGTCGACGTCGTCGCCCAGTATGACAAGGTCGTCCGCAGCCCCTCCATGGAGATGCAGCTGCCCAGCGTGATTGCGCTGAAATCCTATATCGACCAGGACCGCAGCCCGGCCTTCACCCGCTTCAACGTCTTCCTGCGCGACGGCTTCACCTGCCAGTATTGCGGAAACGCGGACCAGCTAACCTTCGACCACGTGGTCCCGCGCTCACAGGGCGGTCGCACGACCTGGGAGAACATCGTCGCCGCCTGTTCTCCGTGCAACCTGAAGAAGGGCGGCCGGACCCCGCGCCAGGCCCAGATGCCGATCCGCCGCGAGCCACACCGTCCCAACGCCTGGCAGCTTCAGGACGCGGGCCGGCGCTTTCCGCCGCACTACCTGCACCAGAGCTGGCTCGACTACCTGTACTGGGACATCGAGCTGGAGCCGTAGATTACAGCGGACCGTTCGATCCCAGTCCCTTGGGCGAGTTGGAACTGGCAGGAAGATCGGGAAGACCCTGCCAGTTCCTCAGCATTTCGCGCGTCTCGTCGCGGTCGGCCTGGGCCTGGCGCTCACTGCGACAAACGCGACGCGGAAACCGGCTGCCGGTCACCGGCACGTTGCGACACACCTGCTGGACCAGATCCGGATCGGCGGGTGAAGCCCCCTCAGTCGTCTGGGCCTGGCTGGGGCGTGCCTGTTGGGGCGGGGCGGCGGGCGTGAAGACCTGCACCTGAAGGGTCAGGGCGGCGGCGAGAGCGATGACGGACATGGGGAGCCTCCGATAGATTCAACCCACGATCCATCGACAGAATGCCGGTGTCAAATATCGGCTTTACGCAAAGCCTCGCGCCGTTCGGTCTCTGTCATGTCCGGGGCCCCGTCCGCGTCCTTGTCCGTGAACTGCGACATTCGGGCGTGCGGCGGACGCAGCGCCACGGCGACGATGGCCAACAACGCGAGGATTCCCAGGAAGATCAGCACGGTATTCATGACGGTTCTCCGGTCGGGGGGTCATCCATCCAATGATCGGCGACGCTGCGGAGTTCCGTCCCGATCTGGCGTCCGGCGACAAAACTGTTAAGGACGCCTCCCCGGTCGGGAACGCGCGTGCCGCCGCCGCGTTGGCGTCGGTCCCGCATTCAAACCCCTCGTCATCCGGATCGCCATGAAACTGCGCGTGCGCTCAGAGCTCGTCTATCGGTTCGATCCGCCGACCGACGCCATCTATCAGTTCCAGGTGGCGCACTGGCCGGGCCAAGACATCCTGGAAGAGACCCTGATCACCACGCCCCAGGTCACCTTCACCGAGGACAAGGACGCCGAGTTCGGCGCCCGGACCCTGCGTGCGCATCTGGAGGGCGAGGTCGCCCTGACCTATACCGCCGTGGTCGAGAACGGCGTGCTTCAGGGTCTGCCGCCGGTCGCCCTTCAGCATGACTGGAACGACCTGCCGGCCGAGGTCCTGGCCTATCGCCTGCCCAGCCGCTACTGCCCGTCGGACCAGTTCGGCCGGTTCGTGGAACGCCAGTTCGGCGACAGCACCGGCGGCGAGCGGGTGCTGGCGATCCTGGAATGGATCAAGGACAACATCGACTACGAGTTCGGCGTCTCGGATTCGGAGACGACGGCGGCCCGCACCTTCATCGACCGAGCGGGCGTTTGCCGCGACTTCACCCATCTGGGGATCACCCTGTGCCGGGCGTCGGGGATCCCGGCGCGGGCGGTCAGCGCCTATGCCCATCTGCTGGACCCGCCGGACTTCCACGCCATCTTCGAGGTGTGGCTGTCGAACGGCTGGTGGCTGGTCGATCCGACCGGTCTGGCCCCCATCGAGGGTCTGGTTCGCATCGCCTGCGGCCGCGACGCCGCCGACATCGCCTTCCTGAGCACCCAGGGTGTCTGCGAGATGGTCAGCCAGTCGGTGACGGTGGAACCGGCCTGAGGCTCAGTGTCGCTCGACCGGCATGGCGACCAGTCGCCACGGCGCGATACAGGTCCAGAGGGTCGAGCCGACGGCCGGCTCCTCGCATTCGCACGCCCCGATCTCGGCCGTGACCAGGGTACGGGCGTCCATCTGACGCTGAGCGGTATCGGCAGCGGACGTCGCGCGCTGCGATGCGAGCCGCGTCGCGGAAACGCAGGCCGTCAGACGGCTGGTGCCGGACCCCTGCTCCACGCCCGCGACAGGCCCTGCCCAGGCCAGGCTCGCCGTCGAGGCGAAGATCAGGCTCAAGGGCACAACGGGGCGCAGGGTCATAACGAAGTCCTCCAGCCTCCCATCAGCCCGATGACCGCTCGTTCCGCCACAGACTGAATCTGACGGCCGCGCGCGCACCCTTCGGACTCAGGTCCGACGTCAGCCGCCGTCGCCGTTCAGATCGACCCAGACCAGACTGCCGGTGCCGGACTGGACGATCCGGAACCTGTCGGATGCCGAGCGTCGGATCGCCTTCCTGAGCACACAGGGCGTCTGCGAGAGGGTCTGCCAGTCGGTGACGGTCGAGCCGGCCTGAGGCTCGGTCAGCACTCGTACCGGGAGCAGTACCTGTCTTTCAGATAGGCCCCGACATCGACGTCCCACATGAGGTAGTTTCCGAGGTCGTAGACATCCTTGCGCCCGCCGACCTCGACCACACCGCCCTCCAGGATTTCCGACATCTGCTCCTCGGTGAGAGCCAGAGCGACCATCTGGGTCACGGCGGCCTTCACTCGCCGGTCGGATCGGACCATGTCGCGGCGGGCCCAGTTCTGAACTTCCTCGTGCTTGGCGAGAGGGAGGCCGTCCACGGGAACCTCGATCATCGGGCCTGCGCCGTAGGCGTCCACCACACGCTCGGCGAGGCGAAGGGCTGACTCTGTGGGTGGGGGAGTGTTTGGTCGCTCGGGCCTGGGCTCCGGTTCAGTCTCTTTGGCAGACTGAAAGGGCACGCGCACCGAGAAGCGCGATTCATACGGCACGCCGCCGGCAGTCGCCGGCCGGGTCAATCCGCGACTGACAATGGTGATGGCGGCGGTTTCAAGTCCCAGGCCCGGCGGGGTCGCGCTGACGACCTGGCAATCCCGCACGCGCCCTGAGACGGTGGACAGACAATTCACCGAAACCGACCCGCTGATACCAATCATCGAGGCGAAACCTGGATAGTCCTCTTCAGTGGGGGCGGGCGGCGTCACCCAGCTCACCGGCGAATCTTGCTGTGGTGGCGGCGACATGAGGACGAGCGCGGCGACCAGGGCGACGCTCATTGGGAGGCCCCGGTCTCGGCCTGCCGCGCCTGATAGGCGTCGACGAAATCCAGCTGGCGCAGCACCGTGTTCCGCGGATCGATCAGGATGTGCGCACCCGGCCGCGCGTTGAACACACCCACCCCGCCGCGCATGGCGACCGTCTGTGACACCCCGTCCACCTCGACCTCGACCGGCATCGGGAACTCACCGGCCGTCCCGGTCCAGCGCAGGGTCACCCGGCCGCCGTCGCGCGTCATCTCCAGCTTCGGCAGGGCCGCCTGATAGACATAGGTGGCGAAGAACCAGTCGAGGTCGCGCCGGCCCTCCTGTTCCACGATACGGATGAAGTCCGGCGTGGTGGCATAGACCGGTTCGAAATTCCCCGGCCGGGGGTCCGGCTGGCCATAGACCAGCCGCGTCAGCGACCGGTTGAACGCCTCTTCCCCGATCAAGGCCCTCAGGGTGTGCGCGACCAGCGCGCCCTTGTAATAGAGGTCCAGCCCAGGTCCCGTCGCGTCCTCATAGACGGTGGCCGAATCCTGAACCCGGCCCGACACCAGCGGAAACCGGTTGCGCAGCGTCAGCCGCATCGTCGCCAGCTCCGCCTCCATGTAGCGGTCGCCGTTCAGCCAGCGCGCATAGAGCGGCTGCATGTATGTGCCCAGCCCCTCGTGCAGCCACATGTCGTCCCAGGACCCATTGGTCATCTGGTTGCCGAACCATTCGTGGGCCAGTTCGTGCTGCAACAGCCAGTCGTAACCCTTGCCGTCCAGCTCGTACTTGTTGCCGTAGGCGTTGATGGTCTGATGCTCCATGCCCAGGTGCGGCGTCTCGACCACCCCCATCTTCTCGTCCCCGAACGGATAGGGCCCGACCGTCGCCTCATAGAAGTCGAGCATCTTCGGGAACTCTGCGAACAGGGCGGCGGCGCGTTCGGCCCTGTCGGTTCTCAGGTGCCAGAAATGCATCGGCACGGTGTTGCCGAACCGGCTCTCGTACGGCGCAGTCAGCTCGACATAGGGCCCGATGTTCAGGGCGATCGCATAGGTGTTGGGCCGGGTCGTCGTCCAGTTCCAGGTCGTCGTGCCGTCACCGTTCTCCGTCGCGCCGAGGAACCGGCCGTTCGACGGCGCCGACAGGCCGTTCGGCACGGTGATATGCAGATTGACCCTGGCCGGCTCGCCCTGCGGATGATCGATACAGGGCCAGAACAGGTCGCACCCCTCGCCCTGCACCGCCGTGGCGATCCACGGCTGGCCGTCCGGTGTCCTCGACCAGACGAAGCCCCCGTCCCAGGGCGCATTGGTCGCCTGATGCGGCGATCCCGAATACTCGATCCGCACCGAGGTCCGGTCACCCGCCGCCTTGGTCTCGTACAGCGGAATGGTCAGACGCCCGTCGGCATTGTCCCAGCCGTCATCGGCCTCGACCGGGACCCCGTCGACCGTGATCGCCGCGATCGTGAAGACGGTATCGAGTTCCAGCACCACCTGGCTGACGGGCGCGGTAAAGGACAGGGTCAGGGTCGCGTCGCCCGCGATCGTCCGGGTCTGGGGCATCACCCGGATCGCCAGATCGGCCTCGTCGATCACCGTGGCGACCTGCTCCAACGTCCGCTCCGTCCCGGTGGTCAATGTGAAGGGTGTCGATCGGACCTGGGCCTGGACCGGTGCCGCGACCAGCAGGGCCAGCACCCCGGCCGCGACAGCCGAGCCGATTCGCATTTTCATCCTCTGCGTCATCGCGACGGTCCTTGCTCACAGGGTCGCGATCGCGCGCGCCGGGTTTCAGTGACATGAGCATGACCCGACTGCGGGGCGCAACCCGACGGCGCGGGCACCCGAACGGGGTATTTGCCTCTGTGCTATCCCTTCCTCGGTGAATGCGGTTGGCGGGTTTCCTCACCGGGCGTCCAGTGTCGGCTTGGCTGAATCCGGGGGGACAAAATGCCGATCGAACTGCTCCAATCCATTGTCGGACTCGCCTTGGTGGCGACTGTGTGGGGCGCGCAACGCCTGTTCGTTTCCGTGATCCGCCCACGTGGCCGGATGCGATTCTAGGGATGCGAAACCCCGATATCCGTGCAATCTGAACACGGCTGAGGGGGCGACCTTGGTCAGGCGGTCCGGCAGGTTTCCAGTCACGAAGCCGGACCGCCTCCATATTTCTTAGGGGCGCTATCGCTCGCGACGCGGTCGCTCGCTGCTTGAGCGCGGACTCTCGGGGCGCTAGCGCTCAGCTCGCGGAGCCTCGCTGCTTGAGCGCGGTTCGCTGTGGGGCGCAAACGCGGCTTGTTTGCATCCGCAAAAATTATCGTCGCTTCGCCTCTTAAGCCGCCTCCGCCCGCTCCACCGACACGGCATCCAGCGCCCGGACCAGGTCGGCGATGAGGTCGTCCTGATGCTCGAGCCCGACCGACAGGCGCAGCAGGCCGTCGGTGATGCCGGCGACCTCGCGGGCCTCGGGCGTCATGGCGGCGTGGGTCATGGTGGCCGGATGCGCGATCAGGCTTTCGACCCCGCCCAGCGATTCCGCCAGGGTGAAGGTCTCAAGGTCCTCGACCAGGGTGCGGACGGCCTCGACACCGCCGTGCAGCTCGAACGACAGCATGGCGCCCGGGCCCTGTTGCTGGCGGGTGGCCAGGGCGTGGTTGGGGTGGGACTTCAGGCCGGGATAGTGGACCGCCTTGACCGCAGGATGGGCCTCCAGCAGGGCGGCGACGTGGCCGGCCGTCTCCTGTTGCCGCTCGATGCGGGTGAACAGGGTGCGGATGCCGCGCATGGTCAGATAGGCGTCGAAGGCCCCCCCGGTCACGCCCTTGCAGTTGGCCCACCAGGCCAGTTCGGTGTGGTCGGCCGGATCGGCGCAGATCACGGCGCCGCCGACGACGTCCGAGTGACCGTTGATGTATTTCGTGGTCGAGTGGACGACGATGTCGGCACCCAGTTCGATCGGGCGTTGCAGGGCGGGCGACAGGAAGGTGTTGTCGGCGATGACCTTGGCCCCGACCGCATGGGCGCGAACGCAGATGTCGGCGACGTCGACGACGCGCAGCAGGGGGTTGGACGGGGTCTCGACCAGCACCAGCCTGGGGTTCAGCGCGAAGGCGGCGGCGAGCGCGACGGGATCACCCTGATCGACCCACAGAACCTCGAAATGGCCCTTCTTCGCATGGGCGCACAACAGGCGGTGGGTGCCGCCGTAGCAGTCGTGGGGGGCGATCAGCAGGTCGCCGGGCGACAACAGGTTCAGCGGCAGATCGACGGCCGCCATGCCGGTCGAGGTGACCACGCATCCGGCGCCGCCCTCCAGCTCGGCCAGGGTTTCGGCGAGCACATCGCGGGTCGGATTGCCCGAGCGCGAGTAGTCGTACTTCCGCTTCTGGTCGAAGCCGGCGAAGGAATAGTTCGACGACAGGTACAGGGGCGGCATGACCGCGCCGTGGGCCGGGTCCTGGTCCACGCCCGAGCGGGCGCAGAGGGTGCGGATGTCTTTGGCGGTACGCGTTGGGCGGGTCACTGGTCGATGTCCTTGAGAGCGGTGCGGAGGATGTCGCCGACGAGGGCGTCCTCCTTCAGAAAGGCGTCGTGGCCATAGAGGGACGGAGCCTCCACCAGACGCCACAGGGTGGGCAGGCGGGCGGCGAGCTCGCGCATGTCGTCGATCGGCACCAGCCGGTCCGAGGTGAAGCCGACCAGGGTGGTCGGGGTGGTGATCGATTCGGGCAGGACCGAATGGCGATCGATCGAGTCCGACAGGCTGAGCCAGCGCGATGGCGTGGTGTGGGTGCGATAGGCCTTGCCCCGCGCGGTCAGGTACTCGCACACGGGATAGGATTGACCGGCGAACGTGGGCGCGTCGCTGGCGAACCGGTCGCCGAACTCCTCGGCGGTGCGATAGGTGGTCATGGCCAGCTCACGGGCCAGGGCGACGCCGTCCTCGGGGCGGCCGGCGTCGACCGCCAGCTTCAGGATGCGGCGCTGGATGCCGCGCCAGGCGGTGGCCTGGGGGTGGGCGCGGTGGGCGGCCGAGACGACGATCAACTGCTCGATCCAGCGCGGGAACAGTTCGGCGAAGCTGAGGCCGATCATGCCGCCGTAGGAACAGCCAACGAAGGCGGCGACCCGCTCGATGCCCAGCCGATCCAGCAGCAGGGCCAGCAGGCGCGCCTGATCGTGGGTGGTGATGGTCAGGGCCTCTTCGCCCGTCCTGCCGGTCGGGGCGTAGTCGAAGGCCAGGACCTGACATCGCCGCAGGTCGATCGGCCCGCCCATGGACACGGCGTCGGACCACCAGCCCAGGCCGTTGGTCTCGGTCCTGTGAACGAACCGGCCCGAGGAAATGCCGCCCGCCACCACGACGACGGGCGCGCCCTCACGGCCATGCAGACGGCCGGTCAGGGAGGTCTGGCCGAGCTTTTCGCCGGACTGGAGGCGGAAGTCAGCGGGGATTTCGATGGTCACATCGGCGGCGTTGCCCTGGCGCGAGCGGCGGGCGAACACGGGCATGGACGGCACCGGCAGGACGGCACCGTCGCGGCCGACGGGCCTGCGCAGGTTTTCAATCGTCGTCTGAGTGTCGAAAGGCATCGTCGTTCCGCATCGTCCCGCCCAGCAAGGCTCCGGATGCGATGACAGATCGTGGAGTGTCGCCTCTTCGACGCTCCACCCATCTCTCGCGAGCCCGGTTTCCCGGACCCTCGCAGGAGTTGGCACCGTTCGGGTGGAACCCGATGGTTGCCCCGACGTCAAAGGGCCTATCCCTCGGTCGGTCTTGATGAGTGCGACCACAGATGATGAAAAAGCCGCTTTCCGTCAAGGATAAAAAGATCGCGACACGGCCAAACGGGTGGGCGGGTTTGCGGCCCTATACTCGCCGAATTGCCAGTTTGCGCAAAAAACTTCCAATCCAGGCTTGACGGGGTCGTCCGACCTCGACACCCTGAGGCTCAGGATTTCGCAAGGATACGCCCCGTTGTCGCGACTTGGCCGCATCGCCATCTCGATTAGCACCGCCGCCGGAATGGGCGTGCGGACGGGCATGACTGCGCTCACCACCACCGGCGGTATGACCATCACCGGCCCCTCGCGGGCGGGAACAGGTTAGCGCGCGTCGGACCCCGACCAGCCCAACCCGAACCCGCCCGGACCCCCGGAGCGGGTTTTTTCTTGCCCGATTTCACATTTCGCACCCTTTCCAGAATTCCAGAGAATCCGATGTCCAGCCCCTCTTCCGTCCTCGCCCCCGCCCTCAAATCGGTGTTCGCCCTCGTGGACAAACCGAAATCCGACGCCGCCGAGGTGGTGGTGCTGAAGTTCGGGTCCTCGATCCTGCGGACCCAGGCGGATGCGCCGGCCGTGGCGTCCGAGGTCTATGGCCACGTCCGCGCGGGCCGGAAGGTGGTGGCGGTGGTCTCGGCCTTCGGCGGCCATACCGACCGGCTGCTGGCCGACGCCCGCGAACTGGGGCTGGATCACGAGAACGACCTTCTGCCCGGATATGTGGCCTTGGGCGAGGAGAAGGCGGCGGCCCTGACGGCCATCGCCTGCGACCGGATCGGGCTGGATGCGGTGTCGCTGTCGGTCAAGGAGCTGGGCATCGTCGCCGAGGGCGAGCTGGAACACGCCCACCCCTGCGGCCTGCGCGGCGAGGCCCTGCACAAGGCGCTGGCCGAGCATCAGGTGGTGGTCGTGCCGGGCTTCGGCGCCCTGCGGCCCGACGGGCGGGTGGCGTTGCTGGGGCGCGGCGGGTCGGACCTGACGGCGGTGTTCCTGGCGGCCGAGCTGGGGCTGGACCGGGTGCGATTGGTCAAGGATGTCGACGGGCTTTACGACCGCGATCCGGCGAGCGCCTCGGGCAAGCCGCTGCGCTATCGCCGGGCGTCGTGGGACGACGCGCGCCGTCACGGCGGGGCTCTGGTCCAGCATGACGCGATCGACCTGGGCCAGGAACGCGGTGTCGAGATCGAGGTGGCGGCGCTCGGCCGGGCCGATTCGACGGTGGTGGGCGAGCATTCGGCCCCTCCCGGGCGCTCCATCCCCGACGCGCCCGTGCGGGTCGCGATCGCCGGTTGCGGCGTGGTCGGGGGTGGGCTGCTGGCGCGGCTGTTGCCCGACACGCGGTATCAGGTCGTCGGCGTCCTGGTGCGCGATCCGAAGAAGCTGCGCGACGTGGCGGCACCGGCCGATCTGTTCACGGCGGATGCGCAAGGGTTGCTGGACCTCAAGCCCGACCTGCTGGTCGAGGCCCTGTCCGAGGGCGAGGCGGGGCACGCCCTGATCCGCGCGGCTCTGGAACGCGGCATCGACGTGGCCAGCGCCAACAAACAGGCGATCAGCCGCGACCCGGCGGGGCTGCAAGCCCTGGCCGAGAAGCACGGCGCACGCCTGGCCTATTCGGCGGCGGTCGGCGGCGGGGTGCCGATGATCGAGACGCTGAGGGCGGCGCGGGCGGCGGGACCGGTGGCGGGCTTCGAGGCGGTGCTGAACGGCACGGTCAACTTCATGCTGGATCGCATTGGGGCCGGGGCCGACTTCGCCGACGCCCTGGCCGACGCACGGGTGGCCGGATTTGCCGAGGAAGATCCGTCGTCGGATCTGGAAGGACGGGACGCGGCGGCCAAGGTGCGGCTGCTGGCGTTCGAGGCGTTCGGCGAGACGCCGGCGGACGGATCGATCACCTGCGACGTGCTGTCGGCCGCGTTCAAGCCGCGCGCCGAGGGCGGTCCGGTGCGCCAGATCGGGGCCTGTCGCCTGTCGGACGGCAAGCTGGAGGCCTCGGTCAAGCTGCTGAACGATTTGCCCGACCCGATGTTCGAGGAC
>NZ_JBIIAY010000139.1:0-7376 GCF_044239655.1 Brevundimonas sp. | reverse complement strand
CCGGCTGGATCATACGCCGCTGAGCCAGGAATCCAGCGACCTGATGATGCAGCGGTTCCAGGCCGGCCAGCTGCAGATCGAGGACATTCTGTTCATCACCGCCCTGCAGATCGCGCGGCGGGTGGCGGCGCACCGGGGCCGCCCCCAGACGGTCTATATGGTCGGTCTGGATTTCCAGTACGACGCCGGCCATGCCTATTCCGGGCGGATCGGCGCCGACTTCTCGCACGCGGCCGATGATGAGCGTCGGCTGGTTTTCGGGATGCAGGAGTATTTCTTCCTGAACGCCCTCTATGTGCTGAAGGGGTCCGAACTGGACGTCCGGCACGTCGGGGCCAAGAGCTTCAGCGCCCTGTCGCCGACCGAGCTGAACCATGCGTTCGGCGGCGGTGCCGATCAGGATCGGGCCGTCGGATCGGGCGTAGCGGTCGTGGCCGAACTGACCACCAACCATTTCGGCGATCGGTTCAGGCTGGAGCGGATGATCCGGGCCGCGCGGGCGGCGGGAGCCGACTACGTCAAGCTTCAGAAGCGCGACGTCGACAGCTTCTACAGCGCCGAGCAGCTGGCCGCACCCTATGCGTCACCGTTCGGCAAGACGTTCGGGGACTATCGGCGGCAACTGGAGCTGACGCCGGACGATTTCGGATTCGTGGCGGCGATGTGCGCGGAGCTGGGCCTGGGGTGGTTCGCCTCGGTGCTGGACAGGCCGTCGTTCGATCTGGTCGCGGCGCTGGAGCCGGCGATGGTCAAGCTGCCGTCCACCATCTCCGAACACCGGGATTTCCTGGCGGCGGTGGCGGGGTCGTACGAGGGGACCGTCGTGCTGTCGACCGGCATGACCGACCAGGCCTATGAGGACTGGGTGCTGAAGACCTTCACCCGGTGCGAGCGGCTCGTGCTGATGCAGGCCAACTCGGCCTATCCGACCCGGGCCGAAGACTGCAATATCGGGGTCGTGCGCCACTATCACGAGCTGTCCCGGACCGATCCCCGCATCGTGCCCGGCTATTCCAGCCACGACTTCGGCTGGATGGCCTCGGCGCTGGCGGTCGCGGCGGGCGCGCGGATGGTCGAGAAACACGTCAAGCTGGGCAACACCGACTGGGCCCATTTCGACGCCGTGGCGGTCGACCTGACCACGCCGGACTTCAAGGACTACGTAGACCATATTCGCCAGGCTGAACGAATCGTCGGCCAGGACAGCAAGGCGATCATGCCCAGCGAACATCACAAGTACTGGCCATGAACGTCGTCGCTCTGATGATCGGGCGGGGCGGAAGCTCCTTGCCCGACAAGAATATCCTGCCGGTGCTCGGCGTACCGCTGCTGAAATGGACGGCATCGGCGGCGCGGCGCAGTCGATACGTGTCCCGCTTCTATGTCAGCAGCGACTGCCCCCGAATTCTCGACGTTGCCGGGGAGGCCGGCTACGCGCCGATCGTCCGGCCCGCTGAACTCGCGTCAGACACGGCGCAGAGCTCGGATGCGGTGCGACATGCGATGCCCATCATGGAGGCCGACGGGCCGGTGGATATCCTGGTCGTCCAGCACGCCAATGTCGGCACGATCCATCAGGATCAGATCGACGCCTGTATCGATATCCTGATCGCTCGCAGCGACCTCAGCGCCGTGATCCCCAGCCATGAGATGGCCGAGTACCACCCGATGCGCGGCAAGGCCGTCAACGCAGACGGCACCCTGGCACCGTTCATCCCTGCCGCGACCTTCGTGTCGGCCAACCGGCAGGACCTGCCCAAATGTCTGTTCTTCGACCATTCCTTCTGGGTTCTGAGGGGGCGATCCGCCGTATTCGATCCCGAGGGGCAGGCTCCGTGGCCCTGTATGGGACGACGCATCGCGCCGTACGAGACCTCGGGCTGCCTCGATGTCCATACCCTGGAAGACCTCGAAAAGACGGCCGTGTGGCTGAAGGCCAACGGCGTCGCGCCGCCTGATTTCTGAAGTGGGACCGAAGAGCCATGACCCTCAACAGTGCCCCCACGGTCGTCGCGGTCGTGGCAGCCAAGGCGGTGTCGACCCGGGTGCCGCGAAAGAATCTGCGGGAGTTTCACGACGGAAGATCACTGCTGGAGATCAAGATCGAGCAACTGCTGTCCGCCGCCCATATCAGCGAAGTCTATGTGTCGAGTGACTCCCCGGAGGCCCGGCAGATCGCCGAGGCGGCAGGGGCCCGGTTTATCCATCGTGACCCTCACCTGACACGGTTCGAGACGCCATGGGGGGACGTCATCGACGGCATCCTTCACGACGTTCCCGCGCCACCCGAGACCTTTATCGCCTGGTGCCCGATCACGAGCCCGCTGTTCACCCGCTACGACGAGGCGATCGACATGCTGGGCAAGGGAGATATCGACAGCGTGATCTCGGTGACACGCGACCAACGGTTCTTCCTGAGTTCAGAGTTTCAGCCGATCAACTATCAGTGGGGTGTGTGGCATCCCTACAGCCAGAATCTGAAGCCGCTGCACATCCACAACACGGCCATCTCTCTGGCCCGAAAGGCGGATATTCTGCGCAACCGCTATCTGATCGGAGAGAAGCCGGGGTTCCTGATCACCGACACGATCGAGGGTATCGACATCGATACGATGGACGAGTTCGAGATGGCGCAGTTCTTTTATGCCCGGCGGCTCGGACAGGGTGGCCCGTCCGCGAAGACTTGAGCGGGCCTGCGGGACTGGACCTGCGGGCGATCACGCATCATCGTCGCGCGACAGAGGCGAGGGGCCATGCCGGACAGACTCACATCGCAGGAATTGAGGTGCGTGCTGCTGGCCGGCGACGGGCTCAGCGACAAGGAGGTCGCGGTCGCGATGGGGATCGCGCCGCGGACGGTCGGCAACAATCTGCACCGCGCCTATCGCAAGCTCGGCGTTTCGGATCGCAAGCTGGCGGCGCGACGTCTGAGTAGCGATTACTCAGAGCATCCGTTGCTCATAGACCACCTCGCCGGACGGGCCGCATCACGGACGGACACCGGGGCGGTCCTGATCGATGCTGGTGATCTGAGGTCCGGGGAGGGTCCGCTGTTGCGGGCCTATCGCGGACTGGGGGCGTGGCGGACACCGCCGCGGCGTCACCCCCGCATCGTCCTGATTCTGGGCGGCGCGGTGGCCATCGTGATCGTGCTGGCGATCACGGGTCAGATCATGGCGGGCATCAACGACTTCCTCGGCTGATCCGATCCTCCCTCGAAAGGCCGACCTCCGTGACTCAATCCGCCGTCATCCTGAAGAACCCCCAGGTCGCCGTTTCGGCTGCCAACGCCATCGCGGCTGATCTCAACGCACTGGAGCGCCACGTCGATGAGGCGCTGATGCGGGCCCATGCCATCGGCCAGACCCTGTCGTCGGGCCGCATGGCCGCCGGGATTTCCGCCACCTTCGGTCAGGCCATGTTCGACGACCTGGCCAAGGTCATTCCTGACGCCACCTCCCTGCGCGGCAGCGTCGTGGCCATGCATCTGCGGATGCAGCGTCGCGCCGATTCCCTGGGCGTCAGCCCCACCCTGGGGATCGAGGAGAAGCCGCCGGAGAACGGTCCCGAGACGCCCTGGCCCAAGGCTGAACTCCAGCCGGCGTCGGCTCTCGTCGCCGCAGAGTAGCCCGTGCTCGCGACCGCCATCTATGCCTTCAATCTGCTCGCCTTCGCGTTTCTGCTGTGGCGCGGACGCTGCGCGGACAGGATCGCGGTCGCAGCCTTCGCTCTGGCGATCGTGGCGGAGCCCCTGGTCGGGGCTCTCACGGTGGGCTCATGGCGGGCCGGCACAAGTGGACTGAACCTGGTGCTCTTCGTGATCGTCTGGTGGCTGGCCGAGCGTGCCGACCGGTGGTGGCTGGTGTTCGTGGCCAGCGCCCAGTTCGTCATCGTGGCCACTCACGCCATGCCGCTGCTGTCAGAGAACGCCATCCTGTGGTCGGGCATCGCACTGCGGAACGGTCTCTATGTTCTCATCAGCCTGCTGTTCCTCGTCGGGGCCTTCGAGGCCTGGGCGGACCGGCGCATCCGTACGGGAGCCCGCTAGGCTTCACGCGATCGACGGTTTCCGGGACGGCCAGGCAAGCCCTGGACAACTCCATGCTCCCCAAGACGACCATCACCCTGTTCGCAGGGCAGCGCGGCTCTGCGCCGGACGCGGTTGCGACATCCCTGCACGTCGATCGATTGGTGCTCGCATGAGCACGGCCATAGACATTCCGGTGGACGAGGCGCTGATCGAACGCTTCCGGCGCGCACGGATCCTGTTCTCCTATGATCGACGCGAGGTCGCCGAGGGGCGGGGATGGCTGTCGGATCACGAGACGATCCAGGTCCCCGGATCGATCAGAATCGAAGGACCCAGCGCATTCTACGGCGGCCCCTATGCGCCCAGCCGATGGGCCGTGCCGGGAGGCCTTTGCACCATGGGTGCCGCATCCTATTCGCACTCGCCGCTGCCCGCAGGCCTCACCGTCGGACGCTATTGTTCGATCGGCCGAGGTCTCAGGTTCATCGATTTCGCCCACCCGGCCGAATGGGCCTCGACCTCAATCGCCTTTTTCAGGCCCAGCGACACCCCGTTCACGCCGCCGCTGCGTGACGCCCTGGACGCGGTTTCTGAGGAGGCCGGGTCGCGGTTCAGTCCCCTGCCGTACGCATCACGGCAGGGGCAGGCCTATCCTGTCATCGGTCATGACGTCTGGATTGGTGACCAGGTCGCGATTGCCCTGGGGGTCACGATCGGAAACGGCGCGATCATCGCCACGGGTGCGGTCGTGACGACCGATGTCGAACCCTGGACCATCGTCGGAGGCGTTCCCGCCAAGCCGATCCGCAAGCGGTTCGCACCGGACGTGATCGCGCGTCTGAGGGCCTCGCTCTGGTGGACCTACCCTTGGCATGCGTTTCACGGCATGAGCCGGACGGACCCCGACCTGTTCGCCGATCAGGTCGTTGCGGCCGCCATGGCCGGCCGCCTGAAACCCTGGACGCCCGAGACCGTGACCCTGGAACCGGCCGAAGTCGTTCCCTACAGGATAAAGCGGCTCAAGTCGGCGTTGCGGGCCAGGTCGCCGACCTTTTCGCGGACCTGATCGCCGTCGAAGGTCAGGGTCTGGCCGGACAGGTCCGAGGCCTTGAAGCTGGTCTCCTCCAGCACCTTCTCGATCACGGTGACCAGGCGGCGCGCCCCTATGTTCTCGACCGCGCCGTTCGCGGCGACGGCGGCGTCGGCCATGGCCTCGACCGCGTCGGGGGTGAAGATGAGGGTCACCTCCTCGGTCAACAGCAGGGCCTGGTTCTGGCGGATCAGATTGGCCTCGGGCTCGGTCAGGATGCGCACGAAATCGTCGCGGGTCAGGGCCTTGAGCTCGACCCGGATCGGCAGCCGCCCCTGAAGCTCGGGCAGCAGGTCGCTGGGCTTGGCGACGTGGAAGGCGCCCGAGGCAATGAACAGGACGTGGTCGGTCTTTACCGGTCCATACTTCGTCGAGACGGTCGTGCCCTCGATCAGGGGCAGCAGGTCGCGCTGGACCCCTTCGCGCGACACGTCGGTACCGCCCCGATCCTGACGTCCCGCGACCTTGTCGATCTCGTCGAGGAAGACGATGCCTTCCTGTTCGGCCAGGGTGACGGCCTCGCGGGTCAGGCTGTCCTGATCCAGCAGCTTGTCGCTCTCCTCGGTGATCAGGGGGGCGACGGCGTCCTTGACCGTGGTCTTGACCGACCGGGTGCGGCCACCGCCCATCTTGCCCAGCATTTCCGACAGATTGATCAGGCCGACGTTACCGCCGCCGCCCATGTCCATGCCTGGGAATGACGGGGCCGCTTCAGCCATCTCGATGTCGATTTCCTTGTCGTCCATCTCGCCGGCGCGGAGCTTCTTGCGGAAGCTGTCGCGGGTGGCGGGGCCGGAGCCGGGGCCGACCAGGGCGTCGAGAATTCGTTCTTCGGCGGCGGCCTCGGCCTTGGCGCGGACGCCGGTGCGCTTCTGATCGCGGACCATGATCAGGGCGGCCTCGACCAGGTCTCGCATGATCTGGTCGACGTCGCGGCCGACATAGCCGACCTCGGTAAATTTCGTCGCCTCGACCTTGAGGAAGGGCGAGCCGGCCAGCCGGGCCAGGCGCCGGGCGATCTCGGTCTTGCCGACGCCGGTGGGGCCGATCATCAGGATGTTCTTGGGCGTGACCTCGTCGCGCAGGTCGGCGGGGACGCGCTTCCGGCGCCAGCGATTGCGCAGGGCCACGGCGACGGCGCGCTTGGCGTCGTGCTGGCCGACGATGAAACGGTCGAGTTCGGAAACGATTTCGCGGGGAGACAGATCGGTCATGACGATCAGATAGGGCACCGATGCGTCCTGCGGGAGGGGGCAGGATCGTCGCAGCCTGTCCAACGGCGCGCCGTTCGCGATCGGAGGTGTTCAACGGCGTTTCGCGAACGCACAGGCACCGCCGTTCACGAAGCCGGGCCGGCCATCGCCGCAAGTTCGGTGGCGGCGCGTCGGAGCTGGGGTGATGGTCGGGACATCGGAGCCCGGCGGTCGGGTTCCTCCACACCGATCTTCACAAGGATGCCCGTCATGATCCGTTTCGCTTCCGCCGCCCTCGTCGCCGCCCTGCTGGCTTCGGCCCCCGCTCTTGCAGAGACGGTCGCCCCCACCACCATCACCCTGGATTTCAACACCGCCGCCACGACCGGCAAGGTGATGGTGGTGCTGTACAACTCCGAAGCCGCCTTCTCGGGTGGTGCACCGGTGGCCCAGGCCATGGTCGATGTCGGGGCCGGCCAGCACAGCGCGACCTTCGCCGACCTGCCCGCCGGCGACTATGCGGCCAAGAGCTTTCACGACGTCGATGGCGACGGGAAAATGAACACCAACCCGTTCGGCATGCCGACCGAACCCTTTGCCTTCTCGAACAACGCCCGCGGCAACATGGGCCCGGCCCCGTGGAGCGCCGCCCGCTTTGCCGCCTCGGGTCCGGTGACCCAGACGATCAACCTGCGCTGAGCATCGCCCTCCCCCTTGTGGGGAGGGACGATCGCGCAGCGATCAGGGTGGGGACGTGTGAAGCGCACTCCGCACCTTTCGGACCCCACCCTGCTTCGCCTTCGGCTCAGCGTCCCTCCCCGTGAAGGGGAGGGAGAACAGGACCCCCGCCATGACCCCGACCCGCCGCAACATCCTGATGGGCGCAGCCGCCCTCTCCGCCGCCGTTGTCACGCCCGAAATGGCGCGCGCGGCGGCCGCCCTGAACGTCGCCAACGATGCGGGGGCCGCCGACTGGGCCCTGGCGACGCGGGACCTCGAAGCGGACGTTGCGCCCCAGACGATGCGCCGCATCCGGGGACGCGCCCCCGCAGGTCTGGAGGGG
>NZ_JBIIAY010000035.1:0-26834 GCF_044239655.1 Brevundimonas sp. | reverse complement strand
GCGAGGGCGACCGCGTCGGCTGGCAGGACTGGCTCGGCACCCTGAGCGAACTGCCCCGCATGGCTGAACAATCGACCGACGGCGGTAAGCTGGCCTATGCCTCGGCCCTGATGCTCAAGGTACAGGAGGACCGGACCCACGCCGGGGCCCTGATCGCCTCCCTGTCAAATCCGTGGGGCGACACGGTGGACGCGACCACCGCCTCGACCGGGTACAAGGCCGTCTGGCCGCGCGATTTCTATCAGGTGGCCATGGCCCTGCTGGCGCTCGGCGACACCGAGACGCCGCTGGCCGCCTTCCGTTACCTGCCCCAGGTCCAGGTTCGCGCCGACACGCCCGGAAATACCGGCACGACCGGCTGGTTCCTGCAAAAGACCCATGTGGACGGCCAGATCGAATGGGTCGGGGTCCAGCTCGACCAGACCGCCATGCCGATCATGCTGGGCTGGCGACTGTGGAAGGCCGGTGAGGTCTCCGACGCCGAGATGGCGACCATGTACACGCGCATGATCAAACCCGCCGCCGACTTCCTCGTCGATGGCGGCAAGGTCGGCCTGCTGTGGAACGATGCGACCATCACCCCGCCCTTCACTCAGCAGGAGCGGTGGGAGGAACAGGACGGCCATTCGCCCTCGACCACGGCTGCCGTCATCACCGGCCTGACCGTCGCGGCCGACATCGCCACGGCATCGGGTGATCCGGCCTCGGCCACCCGCTACCTGGCCGCCGCCGACGACTATTCGAGCAAGATCGAGGCGCGGATGTTCACGACCGACGGCGCGTTCGGCGACGGCGACTATTTCCTGCGCCTGTCCAAGACCGAGGATCCGAACAGTCACGCGAAGATGGGCGACAACAACGGCCAGCCGGGTCAGGCCCAGGACCGGGTCGTGGACGGCGGCTTCCTGGAGCTGGTCCGTTACGGCGTCCGCGCCGCCGATGACGCCGAAATCCTGGCCACCCTGCCCGAATACGACGACCAGACGCGCGAGGACCTGACCCGCGTCCGCTACGATTTCGGACCTGTCGGCGACACGACCCCCGGCTGGCGGCGCTACGGCATCGACGGATACGGCGAGGACACCACCAGCGGCGGCAACTACGGCATCGGCGGCGTCATGGCACCGGGTCAGCGCGGCCGGGTCTGGCCGATCTTTACCGGCGAGCGTGGTCACTATGAACTGGCGCGCGCGCTGCGCGGGAACGCTACCGACCGGGCCATCGCCGACATTCGCCGCACCTATGTCCGGGGCATGGAGCGGTTCGCCAACGACGGCCTGCTGATGCCGGAACAGGTCTGGGACGGCGTCGGCGCGAACGGGGTCCACACCTACACGACGGGCGAAGGCACCGACTCGGCCACGCCCCTGGCCTGGACCCACGCCGAGTATCTGAAACTGCTCCGGTCCCTGGCCGACCGTCGCGTCTGGGACCTCTATCCGCCGGTCGAGGCCCGCTTCGCCTCTGGCGCGACGCCCGCCGACACGTCACGCTGATACACAGCCGAATCCGAGCCTCCGGGGAGACCTCAATGACCACGACCACGACCAGCCCGCCCAAGGGGGCCGGCGCTGCCTTCGCCTATGTGACGACCCTGTTCTTTGCCTGGGGTTTCGCGACGTCCCTGCTCGATCCCCTGGTCGCGGCGGTGAAGCGGGTGTTCGACCTCAGCTATACCGAGGCCTTCCTCACCGGATCGGCCTGGTTCATCGCTTACGGCGTGGCCTCCCTGCCCGCCGCGGCCATCCTGTCGCGGCTCGGCTATTCCCGGGCGATCCTCGGCGCACTCGGCGTCATGGTGCTGGGCTGTCTGATCGTTCCGGCCGCCACGGCCCTGGACCAGTACGCAGGCGTGCTTTTGGCCCTGTTCGTCATCGCCTCGGGCGTCACCCTGTTGCAGGTTGCGGCCAATCCGCTGGTCGCGGTGCTGGGCGAGGCCAAGCGCACCCACTTCCGCCTGAACCTCTCACAGGCCTTCAACTCGCTGGGGACCGCGATCGGTCCCTGGCTGGGTTCGCACGTCCTGTTGACCGGCGGCGTTTTCGCGGCCGGCGCGGCCGTCACGGCGGCGACGCGGGGTCAGTCCCTGCGCAGCATTGACATCGCCTTCCTGGCGCTCGGCGGCTTCTTCCTGCTGGTCGCCCTGTTCATCTTCTCGGCGCGCAAGCGGATCGACGCGGCGGCGCCCGAGGCGGCTCCTGCCGGTGAGTCCTCGCCGCTCAAGGCCCTGGGATCGCCCTGGGCCATCCTCGGCGCCCTGGCCATCTTCGTCTACGTCGGGTCCGAGGTCGCCATCGGCACGATGATGACCAACTTCCTCAACAGCCCCGACATCCTGAACAAGCCCATGGAGGCCGCCGGCAAGATGGTCGCCCTCTACTGGCTGGGGGCCATGGTCGGGCGGTTCATCGGCGCGGTCGTGCTGCGCTACGTGAAGGCCGGGATCGTGCTGGCCTTCTGCACCGTCGTCGCCGGCCTGCTGTGCCTGTATGTGACGCAAGGCGGCGGCGTGTCGGCGGCCTATGCGGCCCTGTCGATCGGCCTGTTCAACTCGATCATGTTCCCGACCATCTTCACCCTGACGCTGGAGCGATCGACCGCGCCGACGTCCGCGACCTCGGGCCTGCTGGTCTTTGGTATCATCGGCGGGGCCTTCCTGCCGCCGCTGGCGGGCCATATCGCCGACCTGTCGGGACGGGTGTCGCCGGCCTTCGTGGTGCCCCTGATCGGCTATGCCCTGCTGACGGTCTTCGCCGTGCTGTGCATCCGTTCGCGTCCGCGCAATGAGGCCTCGGCTCCGGTCGCCGGGCACTGATGGATTGGAGGGACGCAGGTTTGCCGCCTGCGTCCCTGCTTATCAGCCTCCGCCATCCACGGCGACGGCAAGGCTGGCGACCCTTCATTTGTATGAGTATAGGCGGTTCAGAGGCTTGTCTGATGCACCGGAAGATCACGAACTCATGCCGATTCAGGACGCTGCACCCGAGCTTGTCTGGGACATTCAGGCCGAACTCGGCGAAGGGCCCGTGTGGGACGCGGAACGCCGCTGTGTCTGGTTCGTCGACATCAAGGGCCGCAGGCTGCATCGCTACGGCCACGACGACGGCGCGACCGACAGCTGGGACACGCCGGACCAGACCGGCTTCGCCCTGCCCGCCACCGACGGCGCACTGGTCTGCGGCGTGCGCAGCGGGCTCCACCGCTTCGATCCCGAGACCGGCCGGTTCGATCTGATCGTCGCCGTCGAGGCCGACCGACCCCAGAACCGGCTCAACGACGGCTTCGTCGCCCCGGACGGCTCCCTGTGGTTCGGCTCCATGGACGATTCGGAAGAGCAACAGACCGGTGCCCTCTACCGCTTCGCCGACGGGCTCGTGACGCGCCATGACGACGACTATGGCGTCACCAACGGCCCGGCCCTCAGCCCCGACGGCCGCACCCTCTATCACCACGACACGCTCCAGAAGCGCATCTACGCCTTCGACCATTCGGACGGCGTCGTCTCGAACAAGCGACTGTTCGCCGAGACCCCCGACGGCTACTGCGACGGCCCCAGTGTGGATTCATCAGGCGTCCTGCACGTCGGCCTGTTCAACGGCTGGGGCGTCGCCCGGTTCGCCCCCGACGGCGAGCGCATCGGCACGATCCGCTTCCCGGTCCAGACCGTGACCAAGGCCGCCTTCTGCGGCGACGACCTGCGCGACCTCTACTGCACCACGGCCTGGCTTGGGAACGCCGACAAGCGCCCTGCCCAGCCGACGCTCGGTGGCCTGTACCGCCTGCGGGTCGAGACCCCCGGCCTGCCGCAGAACCGGGTCAGACTGTGATCACCCTGACCCACGGCGACTGGCGACTGACGGTGTCGCCCGACCTCGGTGCCTCCATCCTGAGCCTGACCTGGCAGGGACGTGATGTCCTACGACGCGCGCCGGACAATGCGAGTGATCCCCTGTCGACCGGCAACTTCCCCCTGGTGCCCTACGCCAACCGCATCGCGCAGGGCCGGTTCGCCTGGGACGGGGCCGACACCACCCTGCCCGCCACGTCGGGGTTCGAGCCCCACGCCCTGCACGGCATCGGCTGGCACCGGCCATGGACGGTCGAGCGGCAGACCGACCACGCAATTCGCCTGACCCTGCCCTGCGAGCCGTCGCCGGAGTGGCCCTGGGCCTGGAGCGCCACTCACGACATCGCCCTCGACGAGCAAGGCGTCACCCTGGGCCTGACGATCACGAACCAGGGCGATCGGGCCATGCCCGCCGGGCTGGGTCTGCATCCCTATTTCGCGACCGAACCCGGCACGATCCTGACCCCCCCGGCCCCTCGCGTCTGGCTGAACGGTGCCGACGAGATCCCGACCCGTCTGGCCGAGGCCTCGGCGATCCACGACTGGAGCAGGGGCGCCCCGGTCGCCGCCGCCCCGTTCGTCGACAATGCCTATGCCGACTGGACCGGCACCGCCCGCCTGACCCACGCCGGCCACGTCGTCGAGATCACCGCCTCGCCCAACGCTCGCTGGGCCCAGGTCTATGCGCCACAGGGGGCCGACTTCATCTGCATCGAGCCCGTGACCCACCGCCCGGACGCCCACAATGCCCCGCCCGGCGAGAACTCCGGCCTCGTCCGGCTCGACCCAAGCCAGACACTGGAGATGACGGCACTGATCAGCGCCTTCGCCACGCCCTGACGCAACCCGTCAGGCCGTCGCCACCCGCGCCAGATCCCGGGTGATCCGTTCGGCCACCTTCAGCCGGTCCTCCGGCGTCGGCCAGTCGCCCATGACGACGATCTTCTGGTCCGGCCGGATCTTCCACGAGGCGTGGTTCTTCTGGATCAGCCCGACCAGCCCCATCGGATTGGGGAAACTGCCGTTCCTCAGGGTCAGCACCGCCCCCTTGGGCCCCGCATCGATGCGCTCGATACAGGCGATCTTGCAGTTCGCCTTGACGCCCACGATGCGCAGCAACTGCTTCGCCTCATCCGGCAATGGCCCGAACCGGTCGATCAGTTCGGCGGCCAGGGCCTCGCGGCTCTCGGTATTCTCGGCGTCGGACAGGCGGCGGTACAGGGTCAGACGGACATTCAGGTCCGGCACGTAATCCTCTGGAATCAGGACTGCCGCCCCGACATTGATGGCCGGGGACCAGCCGCGATCCACGACCTCCTCGCCCGCCACGCGCAGGGATGCCACCGCGTCCTCCAGCATCTGCTGATAGAGCTCGACGCCCACCTCGCGGATATGGCCCGACTGTTCGTCGCCCAGCAGATTGCCGCCGCCGCGCTGGTCCAGGTCGTGGCTGGCCAGCTGGAACCCGGCCCCCAGGTTGTCGAGCGACTGCAGCACCTGCAACCGCCGCTCGGACGACAGGGACAGCGGCTTCTTCGGATCTGTGGTCAGATAGGCGAAGGCGCGGGCTTTCGATCGCCCGATCCGGCCCCGGATCTGGTGCAACTGGGCCAGGCCGAACATGTCGGCGCGGTGGACGACCAGGGTGTTGGCGGTCGGAATATCGATGCCGCTCTCCACGATCGTGGTCGAAACCAGCACATCGTAGGACCCGTCATAGAAGGCGCTCATCACGTCCTCCAGCTGGGTCGGGCTCATCTGGCCGTGCCCGACCACGAACTTGATCTCGGGCACCTGTTCGCGCAGGAATTTCTCGATCTCGGGCAGGTCCGACAGACGCGGACAGACATAGAAGGCCTGGCCCCCGCGATACTTCTCGCGCAGCAGGGCCTCGCGGATCAGCACCGCATCCCACGGCGTCACATAGGTCCGCACAGCCAGGCGATCGACCGGCGGGGTGGCGATGATCGACATCTCGCGGATGCCCGACAGCGCCATCTGGAGCGTGCGGGGGATCGGCGTCGCGGTCAGGGTCAGCAGGTGAACGTCGGCCCGCAAAGACTTCAGCTTCTCCTTGTGCTTGACCCCGAAATGTTGCTCTTCATCAACAATAACAAGGCCCAAATCCCTGAACCCGACCTGTTCACTGAGGACCGCATGGGTCCCCACGACGATCTCGAACGTGCCGTTCTTCAGGCCCGCCCGGGTCTCGCCGGCATCCTTGGCCGTGACCATGCGCGACAGGTGCCGCACCGTGATCGGCCAGCCGGCGAACCGCTCGCTGAAGGTCTTGAAATGCTGGCGCGCCAGAAGCGTCGTCGGGCAGACCACAGCCACCTGCTGGCCCGTCATGGCCACCACGAACGCCGCCCTCAGCGCCACCTCGGTCTTGCCGAACCCGACGTCGCCGCAGATCAGCCGGTCCATCGGCGTGCCCTTGCCGAGATCCTCCAGCACGTCGCCGATGGCGTTCAGCTGGTCGTCAGTTTCCTCGTACGGGAAGCGGGCGCAGAATTCGTCGAACAGGCCGTGCGGCGGCACGATCGGATCGGCCGTCTTCAGCGCACGCTTGGCGGCCAGGGCGATCAACCCCTCGGCCATGTCGCGCAGCCGGGCCTTGGCCTTGGCCTTCCGGGCCTGCCAGCCGGCTCCGCCCAGCCGGTCCAGCTGCACGTCGTCCGAACCCGTACCGTACCGCGTCAGCAGGTCAATGTTTTCAACGGGTAGATAGAGTTTGCTCTCGCCCGCATACAGAAGCTCGAGACAATCGTGCGGGGCCTGCTGGATATCCAGCGTCTTCAATCCCTCGTACCGACCGATGCCGTGATCGAGGTGGACGACCAGATCGCCCGTCGTCAGGGCAGAGGCCTCGGCCAGGAAGTTGGACGCGCGGCGCTTTCGCTTGGGCCGGGCCAGCCGGTCGCCCAGCATGTCGGTTTCGGAAATCACCGCCAGGCTGTCGGTGACGAAGCCGTGCTCGACCGGCAGGACGGCCCGCAGATACAGGTCCCTCGGCGCCTTTTGCACATCGGCCCAGTCGCGCACGGCGACGACGTGATCCAGACCGTGGTCGGCCAGCATGACCGAAAGCCGGTCCGACGAGCCTTCGGTCCAGGACGCGAACACCACACGCTTGCCCTCGGCCTTCAGCGCCGCGGCATGGGCGGCAACGGCCTCGAACAGGTTGACGCTGTCCTGGGCCCGCTCGGCCGCGAAGGTCCGCCCCAGCCGGCCACCCGCGTCCTCGCCCGAACCGGCAAACGGCGTCAGCCGCCGCACCTCACGCCCGGCCAGGACCGCGTTCCACTCACCTTCAGGCAGATACAGCCGCTCGGGCGGCAGGGCCCGGTTCGCCGCACCCCCCTTGGCCTTGGCCGCCTCGCGCCGCGCCTCATAGGCATCGGCCGTCAGGGTCCAGCGTTCAGCGCGCGCGCTCTCGACCTGATGGTCCAAAAAGATTGCCGCATCGTCCGGCAGATAGTCGAACAGGCTCTCCAGCCCCGGATACAGCAGCGGCAGCCAGTGTTCGAAGCCCTGACGCCGCGCCCCCTCGGACACGGCGGCGTACAGGGGATCGTCCCCGCCCGCACCGAACAGGTTCAGATAGCCGGTGCGGAAGCGCGAGATGCTGTCGGCATCCAGCAGCGCCTCGGATACCGGCGACAGCGATATGGCCTTGCGCTGACCCGTCGATCGCTGGGTGCCGGGATCGAAGGTGCGGATCGATTCCAGTTCCGACCCGAACATGTCCAGTCGAACCGGCTCCTCGAACCCCGGCGGGAAGACGTCGATGACCCCGCCGCGCACGGCGTATTCGCCCCGCTCGTTGACGGTCGAGGCGCGCATATAGCCGTTGACCGCGAAATATCGTTCCAGCGCCGCCTGATCGAGATCCAGCCCCACCTTGGCGTCGAAGCCGGCCCCTTGGGTCACCTCGCGCGGCGGGGTCCGCTGCATGGCCGCCCCGATCGTGGTCACCACCAGCAGGGGCGACCGGTCGCTGTCGGGTCGGCCCGCCAGTTCGGTCAGGGCCGCCATCCGCTCGGCCGAGACCGCCGAAGTCGGGCTCAACCGGTCGTAGGGTAGACAATCCCAGGCCGGAAAATCAAGGACTTCAATGTCTTTCGAGAAAAACCGCACTGCCTGTGCGAATACGCCTGCGCGCTGATAGTCCCGCGCCACAAACACGGCGACGCCGCCCCGGGCCTTCAGCCGTTCGGCGACGGTGAGCGCATCGAGACCTTCGGGCGCGCCGCCCAGCTCCTGGTCGGATCGACGCTTCGGGACAGCCCCGTCCATCAACCGATCCCCTCATTGACCGCATGGGCGACGTGGTCGCGCATGAAGTCACGGATCTTGCTCATCAGGACCGTCTCATGCTTGGCTGGCGGGATTTCCGTCCCCGTGATCCAGGCATAGAGCTGATGGTCGTCGTCCTGCCCCAGCAGGGCCTCGAACGCATCGAGTTCCTCGACGCTCAGGCTCGGCCCCACCGCATCGGCGAACGGCCCCAGCACCATGTCGCACTCTCGGAACCCCCGCCGCCAGGCGCGAAAGGTGATCCGGCCCAGTCGCTGGGTCGCTGCAGTGTCGTCTGAACGTGCGTCGGTGTCGGCCACAAGCATCCTTGCCCGGTCGGGAATTGAGTTCGGCGCCAAGCCGGCGATCCAGCAGGGCGCGTCAGGGAATGTCGCGCCTCAGATAGCGTTCCCGATGTGTTTCCGCCAGACGGCAACTCACCTCCACATGCGCGAAGGCGCGTGGGGAGGACAGATCGGCGGCTTCGCCGATCAGGAGGGGGCGACCCGGTCGATGACGTCACACGCTGTCGATGCCATCTGCTGACACCGTGTCGCCCCCGCCTGACCGCTTCGCGGTCTGTCCTCCCCATCGCCCTTCGGCGATGTGGAGGTGAATGCCCCAGCCAACTTTCAAACTTCAGCGTCCCAATCCCTTGCGCCATAAGGGATTGTACGATTCTCGACCGCTCCGACCTGGCGCCGGCCGGGAGCATGGTAGACTGCCCTTGCGATCCCGGTCTTTGAAATCCTGCGCCAGGTGCCCCGTCCGCCTCAGAGAGTCCGGACTCAACGGACTCTTCGGACTCTGTTTTTCGAGTCCGGACTCTTCGGACTCTTCGGACTCTGTTTTTCGAGTCTGGAGAGTCCGGCCGTAGCCTGATCCACCGTTCCCCGGTGCGCCTCTCCACGCGCCCCGCTATAGCTTGACCCACCATGCGGCCCCAGATTCTCTTTCCCCTGTTCGCGGAGGTCACCAGCCTGAAGGGGGTGGGGGCCAAGATCGCGCCTCTGGTCCAGAAGCTGGCCGGGCCTCTGGTGCGCGACATGGTCTTCCTGGGCCCCACCGGACTGATCCGCCGCCGCCGCACCACGGCCGCCGATGCCGTCGAGGGCGAGACCGGTGTGTTCGACGTCGTCGTAGACCGGCTGATCGTACCGGGCAAGCCGGGGGCCCCGCTCAAGGTCCGGGCCTCCGACGAGACCGGCTTCGTCCACCTGGTCTGGTTCGGCGGCAGCCCCCAGCACATCGACCGCCAGCTGCCGCGCGGCGAGCGGCGTCTGGTTTCCGGCAAGGTCGAGCGGTTCAACAACGAGGTCCAGATCGTCCATCCCGACTGGATCGTGCCGCTGGACAAGGGCGAGGAGATCCCCGCGATCGAACCCGTCTATCCGGGCAGCGCAAACCTGTCCTCGCGCGTGGTGCGCAAGCTCGCCATCGGGGCCCTCGCGGCGGCGCCCGATCTGCCCGAATGGCAGGACGCGGCCTGGATCGCCAGACAGGGCTGGCCCGGCTGGCGGCAGGCCTTGGAGGCCCTCCACGCACCTCAGTCCGAGCTCGACCTCGGTCCCGACGCCCCGGCGCGACAGCGGCTGGCCTTCGATGAACTGTTCGCGCACCAACTGGCCCTCGCTCGCCGTCGACGAGCCCGGTCGATCACTCCCGGACCGATGATGACGCCCGGCCCGGTCTCTGCGGCGGTCGAGGCCGCCCTGCCCTTCCGCCTGACCAATGCGCAGGCCCAGGCCGTCGCGGAGATCCGGCGCGACCTGGCCTCAGGCGAACAGATGGGCCGGCTCCTGCAGGGGGACGTGGGCTCGGGCAAGACGGCGGTCGCCCTTCTGGCCCTGGCCGATGCGGCCTCCAGCGGCTTCCAGTCCGCCCTGATGGCCCCGACCGAGATCCTGGCCCGCCAGCACTGGCAGCGCCTCGCCCCGATGCTGGAGGCCGCCGGCGCCCCCACCATCCTGCTGACCGGCCGGGACACCCCGGCGGAGCGGCGCGAGCGGCTGGACGCGCTGGCGACCGGCCGGGCCAAGGTCGCCATCGGCACCCACGCCCTGTTCCAGGACGCGGTTCGCTTCGACCGGCTGGCCCTCGCCGTCATCGACGAACAGCACCGGTTCGGCGTCAACGAGCGCCAGCGGCTTCAGGCCAAGGGGGACCCTCGAATCGGCGGTGTCCATCTGCTGACCATGTCGGCGACGCCGATCCCCCGGACGCTGGAGCTGACCCAGTACGGTGAACTGGACGTCAGCCGCCTGACGGAAAAGCCCCCGGGTCGCACGCCTGTCGCCACTGCCGTCCTGCCCTTGGCCCGCATCGGCGAGGTCGCGGCCCGGCTCAAGTCCGCCATCGAAGGCGGAGCCCAGGCCTACTGGATCTGCCCCCTCGTGGCCGAAAGCGAGGTCTCCGACCTCGCCGCTGCCGAGGAAAGGGCCGCCGACCTGCGCCGCATCCTGGGCCTCGAGGTCGGCCTCGCCCACGGCCAGATGCCGGGCGCCCAGCGCGAGGCGGTCATGGCCGACTTCGCCGATGGCCGCCTGCCGCTGCTGGTCGCCACGACGGTGGTCGAGGTCGGCGTGGATGTCCCCAACGCCTCCATCATGGTCATCGAGCACGCCGACCGCTTCGGCCTGGCCCAGTTGCATCAGCTGCGCGGGCGCGTCGGACGTGGATCGAGGTCCAGCGCCTGTATCCTGCTCTACGGCGGCGGCGGAACAGATGGTGCCTTGGGAGAGACCGCCCGCGAACGGCTGGAGACCCTGCGCCGCTCCGAAGACGGCTTCGAGATCGCCGAGCAGGACTTCCGCTTGCGTGGCGGCGGCGATCCCCTGGGCCTCAAGCAGAGCGGCTTTCCCGCCTACCGCTTCGCCGACCCGATCCGGCACCGAGAGCTGATGCTGGCCGCCGCCGACGACGCCCGCCTTGTGCTGGGCCGCGACCCCGAGCTGACCTCCGAACGGGGTCAGGCGGTTCAGGTGCTGGAGGCTTTGTTCGACTGGCGTAACGATAGAACCGGACTGGATTAGCCGTTCGGATTTCGGGCCTGCCAGACGCCGAGCCTGGCCTGCACGTCTGCCTCGATGTCGGCGTAGAACAGGTTGTATTGCCGCGCCTTTCGTCGATCCGCCCAGTCTCCGACCTCTCTGAAGGCCTCGGACTTGGGAAGGCTGTGGCGCAGCAGGCCGTCGCGGCACTGGGTCGTCACCAGGCGGTCCAGGAACGCCGGACGCACGCCCCACTCGAGCCCCGTCGCATTGGCCGCTCCGAGATGCCGCCTGGCAGGCACGAGCTCGCCAGAGGGGCTGCCGGTCACCGGATTGACGCACAGGGCCGCGCGCCCACCGAGATCGACCAGCCGCCCCCTCTCGTTCCAGACCAGGGCCCGCCTCAGCCGCCGTGCCGCCGCCCCGTTGTCGTCATCCCCCACCTGAGAGAAGCCGACGACACAGGCGATCTGCCGGCGTGACCCACAGGCTGGTATGGCCGGACTCAAGGCCTCCATCGCGACGATGGTATCCATCAGATAGACGGCAACCATCCGCCGCCCCAGGGCGGCATCCGGCGCGATCCGCTCGCGCACCAGGCGATCGAGCAACTCCCCACCCTGTTCCACCCCTGCCAGCACGATCGGCCCCGTCGGATGGCTGGTGATGAAGACGTCGAAGGCGGCGGCGATGTCGCGATAGGCGAAGGCCCGGGCGTCTCGGGCATCGTTCCGTAACGTCAGACGCGTATAGAGGCTGGCCTGGCGATATCGGGGCGCCGTCACCGCGCCCGACCGTTCGAACGGCCCGGCGTAGTTGGGGATCACGACACGCCTCAGATAGGCGTCGGCCTCGCGGTCACCCACCGGACCGTTCCAGTCACTTCCACCGTCGTAGGTCGTCGAATGCACGAAGAATACCGCGGCGCCCCCTGAACCAGGTGCCCGGGCATCAAGCAGGGCCCAGCTGTCAGGGCGGGCATAGTCCGGTGCGGGCGGCGGCTCATAGGTCTGAAACGGCACTTGCGGATCGAGCGCCGCGCGCAGGATGTCGCCACGCCAGACTGCGATGGCCAGGGCCAGCAGCCCCACCAGAACCAGGCCGGTCCAGCCGATCACCTGCCTCAGCGTCAGGCGTGACCGCTTCATCGCCAGGGGTCCGCGGAGGCCAGATAGTCCTGCACATAGCGCCGGACGCCCTCTTCCAGAGGCGTGGACTGGCCGGGATAGCCAGCGGCGCGCAACCGCTCCATCCGGGCCTCGGTGAAGTACTGATACTTGTCGCGGATCACCTCGGGAGTGTCGACATAGGCGATCGACGGCGTCTTGCCCGCCGCCGCGAAGGTGGCGTTGGCAAGATCAAGGAAGGACCGCGCCTGTCCCGACCCGGCATTGAACACCCCGAAGACGTGCGGACTGTCCAGGAGCCAGACGACGATATCGACCACGTCGTCCACAAAGACGAAGTCCCGCATCTGGCCGCCGTCAGCGTAGTCGGGGTTGTGCGAGCGGAACAGCGTGACGGTCTCGCCCGCCGCAACCTTGGGCCATATCTGGGCCACCACCGACTTCATCGACCCCTTGTGACTCTCGTTGGGGCCATAGACGTTGAAGAACTTCAGACCCGCCCACTGGCTGGGCGACTGGCCACGATCCGACTGCCGCGCCGCATACTGGTCGAACAGCATTTTCGAATAGCCGTAGGCGTTCAGCGGCCGCAACCCAGACAGGGCCGAAAGGCTGTCATCGTCCTCGAACCCGTCCAGCCCGTCACCGTAAGTCGCCGCCGAGGACGCATAGATGAACCGCGCATCGCGGATCGAACACCAGTCCCACAGGTCGCGCGACAGGGTGAAGTTGGTCCTCAGGATCAGGTCGGCGTCCGGCTCCGTCGTCGCAGAGATGGCCCCCATGTGTACCACCGCCTCGATGACCTCGGCGTGGCGTTCCAGCATCTCGAACAGGTCTTCGGGCGCCCAGAAGTCGGCGATCGGGTGTTTGGCCAGGTTCTTCCACTTGGCCAGGTCTGCGGTTTCCAGCCGGTCGCAGACCACGACGTCGTACGCGTCCTCGGCCGTCAGCCGGGCGACGATGTTGGAGCCTATGAAGCCCGCACCGCCGGTGACGACGATCATCTTCCTCATGCCGCATCTCCCGACAGCTTCTCGATCGTCTTCGTCGTCGAATAGCCGTCCTGGAAGGCGGCCAGCCGGACCTCACCGCCCCAGCTCTCGACCAGGTCGCCGCCGACCACGCCCTCGCGCGTATAGTCCGCCCCCTTGATCAGGACATCGGGGCGCAGCCGTTCGATCAAGGTGATCGGCGTCGGATCGTCGAAGCTCGTCACCCGATCCACGCTGGCCAGGCCGCCGATGACCACGGCCCGGCTGTCGAGGTCGTTGACCGGCCTGCCGTCGCCTTTCAGTCGCCTGACCGAGGCGTCGGTGTTCAGCGCCACCACCAGCCGGTCGCACCACGACCTCGCCTGGGCCAGATAGGCGACGTGCCCCCGGTGCAGGATGTCGAAACAGCCGTTCGTGAACCCGACCTTCAGCCCCATCGCCCGCCAGGCCTCGACCTGGGCCGCCAGATCATCCAGTGGCGTCACCTTGGCGTGGGCCAGGGACGCGTGCTGGCTCATCTCGGCGTCGATCAGTTCAGTGGGGGTCACGACCGCCGTGCCACTCTTTCCGACCACGACACCGGACGCCAGGATCGCCAGCTGAACCGCCTGCTCCAGCGACGCCCCCGCCGCCAGGGCCAGCCCTAGTGCCGCAAGGCCCGTGTCACCGGCACCCGAGACGTCGAACACCTCGCGCGCCCGGCCGGGGAAATGCTTCACGGGCTTGCCCCGCTCGGCCAGCGACATACCTTTGCCGGCACGGGTGACGACGATGGCCTTGGCGGTCATCGCCTCCAGCAGCGCCGTCAACGCCGCCTCGATCTCGGCGTCTGTCTCGACCGGCAGCCCCGTGGCCCCCGCGAGTTCCGACGCGTTCGGCTTGATGACGGTCACCGCACCATAGCGGGCGAAATCACGGCCCTTCGGATCGACGATCACCGGCGCTCCCGAGGCCTCCGCCGCCCACAGCGCCGACCGGATCAGCCGCTCGGTCACCACCCCCTTGTCATAGTCGGACAACAGGATGGCCGAGGCCCCGGTGAAGACCTGCTCACGGTCGAACACCCCGACCGAGACCTGCTCGTCATCCAGTCTGAGCAACTGTTGCCCGGCCGAGACGAAGCGCGTCTTGACGATGGTCGAGGCGGCGTCCGGCCGGTCGATAAAGTCGGCCACACCGGCCTCAGCGGCAACCAGGGCGACCAGTTCGTCACCGGCGGCATCATGTCCCGCGACAGCACCCAGTCGCGCCTGCCCGCCGAGAGCCGCGACGTTGCGGGCCACGTTCCCCACCCCGCCGGGCATGGAGATGGTCCGCTTCGACTTCAGCACCGGGATCGGCGCTTCCGGCGACAGGCGCGTCACGTCGCCGTAGACATATCGATCCAGCATCAGGTCGCCGACGCAGGCGATCTCCAGCCCGCGCACGCGGTCCAGCAGGATTTGAAGGGTGCCCAGATCGAGGGTGTGTTCAGCCATGTCGCCGAACTACCGGATTCAGGCGGCCTTCGCCATCCGCGCCTTGGACAGGTCGTCATAGGCCAGAAGTTCGGCGCAAAGGGCCTCGAACTGGTTCAGCGGCACCATGTTGGGGCCGTCGGACGGAGCGTTGTCCGGGTCCTGGTGCGTCTCCATGAAGACGGCGTCAACGCCAACGGCCACCGCCGCACGGGCCAGCACCGGCACGAACTCGCGCTGGCCGCCCGACGACGTCCCCTGCCCGCCCGGTTGCTGAACGCTGTGGGTCGCGTCGAACACCACGGGACAACCGATGTCGCGCATGACCGGCAGGGCCCGCATGTCGCTGACCAGGGTGTTGTAGCCGAAGCTGGCACCACGTTCGCAGGCCATGACGTTGGGATTGCCCGCACCTGTCACCTTGGCGATGACGTTCTTCATGTCCCAGGGGGCCAGGAACTGGCCCTTCTTGACGTTGATCGCCTTGCCGGTCGCGGCGGCGGCCAGCAGCAGGTCGGTCTGGCGGCAGAGGAAGGCCGGGATCTGCAGCACATCCACGGCCTGGGCGGCGATCCGGCAGTGCTCCTCAGTATGGACGTCGGTCAGGACCGGCAGGCCGGTGACTTCGCGGATTTCGGCGAATATCGGCAGCGACCCCTCCAGCCCGAAACCCCGCGCCGCGCCCGCCGAGGTGCGGTTCGCCTTGTCGAAACTGGTCTTGTAGATGATCCCGACGTTCAGCCGCTCACCGATCTCCTTCAGGGCATGGGCCATCTCCAGCGCGTGCTGGCGGCTTTCGAGCTGGCAGGGGCCGGCGATGAAGGCGATGCGGCCCCCGCCGCCGATGACGACGGGCCGGGTGATCCCGTTTCCGGACAGGGTGATGACGGTCTGGGGAGCATTCACGGGCGAAACCTTCGGACTTGATGCGGGCTTATGGCGTGCGGCCCTTGCCACGGCTATGGGGCGCTGAGGTGGCGTCTTCGCCAGCTTGATTCAAGATATCACGGAGTTCGCCCGCGTGACCACCGACGACGCCGCCCCGGTCATACTGTGGTTCCGCCGCGACCTGCGTCTGGCCGACAACCCCGCCTTGAACCATGCGGCGGAGACCGGACGGCCGGTGATCCCGGTCTATATCCTGGACGACGCCGGTGATGGACGCCCGAGAGGCGCAGCGTCGCTGTGGTGGCTGGACAAGTCGCTGCGGGCCCTGGCCGCTGGCCTGAAGGAACGCGGGGCTGAACTGATCCTGCGACGCGGCGATTCGGAAGCCGAGTTGCGTCGGCTGATCGATCAGACCGGTGCCGACACCGTCTTCATGAACCGGCTGTTCGAGCCCGACGCCTGGGCCCGTGACGCCGATATCGCCCATGGGCTGAAGGCCGACGGCATCGAGTGCAAGGGCTACAACGGGGCCCTGATGGCGCGACCGGGTTCGGTGCTGAACGGCTCGGGCGGGCCGTACAAGGTGTTCACGCCCTTCAAGAACGCCCTGCTGGCCGCGACCGAGGGCCCGCCGCACACCACGGGGCCACGCGATCTGTCGGGCGGGCCGAAACTGGACAGCGACGACATCGACACATGGGGTCTTCACCCCACGCTTCCCGACTGGTCCGGCGGCTTCGACTGGACGCCGGGCGAGGTGGGGGCGACGGCGGCCCTTGGCCGGTTCGTGCGCCATGGCCTGGACCACTACGGCAAGGGGCGCGACATCCCGTCCCTGCCGGCCACCAGTCGCCTGTCGCCCCACCTGCATTGGGGCGAGATCAGTCCCTGGCGCGCTATCGGTGCGGCTCGAGACGCGGCGGCGGACGGCAAGGTCCCGGCCGCCGAAGCCGACAAGTTCATCGCCGAAATCGCCTGGCGCGAGTTCTCGGCCCACCTGCTGCATCACTTCCCGCAGATGACGGACAGGGCGTTCCGGCCCGAGTACGACGCCTTTCCCTGGCTGGACGACGACGCGGGCTTCACCGCCTGGACACAGGGTCGGACCGGCTACCCGATCGTCGATGCCGGGATGCGCCAGCTGTGGAAGACCGGCTGGATGCACAACCGGGTGCGGATGATCGTGGCGTCCTTTCTGATCAAGGACCTGCTGGTCGACTGGCGGCGCGGCGAGGCCTGGTTCTGGGACACATTGGTCGATGCCGACCTGGGGTCGAACGTCCAGAACTGGCAGTGGGTGGCGGGGTCCGGCGCCGACGCCTCTCCCTATTTCCGCATCTTCAATCCGATCACCCAGGGCCAGAAGTTCGATCCTGAGGGCAAGTATGTCCGCAAATGGGTGCCCGAGATTGCCCGCCTGCCCGACAAATATCTGCACGCGCCCTGGACCGCGCCGGTCGAGATCACGCGGGGTGTCGGCCTGCGGCTGGGCCACGACTATCCGAGACCGATCGTGGATCATGCGGAGGCGCGTGAGCGGGCGCTGGCCGCGCTCACGAAGGTCAGCGGCAAGGCCGAATACCCTCACGACTGAGGCACGGCCCCCAGCATGGTCCGCGTCGTCTCCGCCTCGGCCAGCAGGGCCGCGCGCCGGTCCTCGCCGAAGCCGTCCAGCGTGCGATAGGGCATGGCCAGCCGGTGATTGTCGCGCAGGCGCGGCCTGTTGCGCTCCAGGAACCCCCAGTAGAGCCGGTTGAACGGACACGCCCCCTCCCCCGCCTTGGCCTTCACGTCGTAGCGACAGCCTGCACAGTAGTCGCTCATCCGGTCGATGTAGGCCCCGGACGCCGCATAGGGTTTGGTGCCCATGATCCCGCCGTCGGCGAAGGTCGCCATCCCTCGCGTATTGGGCATCTCCACCCATTCATAGGCGTCGGCATAGACGGTCATGTACCAGTCATCGACCGCGTCGGGATGCACGCCCAGCAGCATCATCAGGTTTCCGGTCACCATCAGCCGCTGGATATGATGGGCGTAGGCGTTGTCCCGGCTGGTCGCCACGACGTCGGCCACGCAGGCCATGTCGGTCTCTCCCGACCAGAAGAACCAGGGCAGGACCCTGTCGGCGTCGAGGAAGTTCCGCTGCGCATACTCCGGCATCTTCAGCCAGTAGATGCCGCGCACGAACTCGCGCCAGCCCAGGATCTGGCGGATGAAGCCCTCGACCGCGTTCAGCGGTGCCCGGCCGGCCCGATACTCGACCTCTGCGCGCCGACAGACGTCCAGCGGATCGAGCAGCCCGAGATTGATCGAGGTCGAGATCAGCCCGTGCCACATCCACGGCTGCCCTTGCGCCATCGCGTCCTGCCAGTCGCCGAAGCCCGGCAGGATGTTCGCCAGGAAGTCGGTCAGCACCACCTCGGTCTGTTCCGCCGTCGTCGGCCAGCCGAAGTCCGCCAGATCGCCGAAATGGTCGGGGAACAGTCGTGCCACGTCGGCGATAGCCTCGATGGCCACCGCGTCTGGCGGGATCCGCAGCCTTTCGGGCGGCCGGATGCCCTTGGCCAGTTTCCGGCGGTTCTCGGCGTCGTAGTTCCACTGGCCCCCGACCGGCTTGCCGTCGTCGAGCAGGATGCCGGTCTCGCGACGCATCTCGCGATAGAAGAACTCCATCGTCAGTTGCTTCTTGCCCGAGGCCCAACGCCGGAAGCGGTCATGGGAACAGATGAATTGATCATCCTGGCGAATTTGGACTTCTGCCTTGGTCAGTTTGGCGAAGGCCGCGAGCGCCTCCGCCAGCCGCCACTCGCCGCATTCGGTCATCACGACCGCCTCGAACGGCTGGTCGTCGAGGGCGCGATGGAGTTCGCCGATGACCGAATGGCTGTTCGCCGGGTCGTCGATGCGGATGTAGCGGACGGTGATCCCCCGCGCCTCCAGCCGCAGGGCGAAGCTGCGCATCGCGGCGAAGGTCAGGGCGATCTTCTGCTTGTGATGACGGACGTAGGTGGCCTCGTCGCGCACCTCGGCCATCAGTACGACGTCGCGGTCGGGGTCGAGGTCAGCGAGCGCGCTGAGCCCGTCCGAAAGTTGGTCGCCCAGTACGAGCCGCAGCGTTCCGCCGCTCCGGCCGGCCGTGTTAGTGTAGGCCATGGCTGACACATCCCCCCTGGTCTCGACCGCCGACCTCGCCGCCATGATCGGCGATCCGCGCCTGAGGATCGTCGATGCCAGCTGGCATCTGGACGCCCGCGACGGTCGAACGGAGTTCGAGGCCGAACGTATCCCCGGCGCGGTCTTCTTCGACCTCGACGCCGTGTCTGACCACACGTCCGACCTGCCGCATATGCTGCCAACCGCCGCAGTCTTCGCCGAAGCCACTGGCGCGCTGGGGATCGCGGAGACGGACACCATCGTCGTCTACGACAGCGTCGGCCTGTTCTCGGCGGCGCGGGTCTGGTGGACCTTCCGGCTGATGGGGGCATCAGATGTGCGGGTGTTGGACGGGGGCCTGCCCGCCTGGCGCGCCGAGGGCCGGCCGGTCGAGACCGGCGTGCCGCCTGCGCCGATGCCCGCGATCTTTAGTCCGTCGATGCGGGCCGGTGCCGTCGCCGACCTGCCTGCGATGCTGTCGGCCCTGACCGGCGACGCCCAGATCCTGGATGCCCGCCCCGCTGCGCGGTTCCGGGGCGAGGCCGCTGAGCCCCGGCCGGGCCTGCGCTCCGGCCATATGCCGGGCGCGCTGAACGTGCCGTTCAAATCGGTCCTGACCGAAAAAGGAGCCCTGCGCCGTGGGGAGGATCTTGCGGCCGTGTTCCGTCAGGCGGGCGTGGACATGACCCGGCCCCTGATCACCAGCTGCGGCTCGGGCGTCACCGCCGCCGTCCTGACCCTGGCTTTGGCCGAACTGGGCCAGGACAGCCGGTTGTACGACGGGTCATGGGCCGAATGGGGCGGGCGGGCGGAAACCCCGGTCGTCGTCGGCGCTTAAGCCTTCGCCACCCAGGGCTCGGGCTCGTCCGCCGGGACGACATCGTCGGTTTCGCCGCGCGAGACCACAGTGGCCAGTACCAGATCGCCCGTGACGTTCAGCGTCGTCCGGCACATGTCCAGGAACCGGTCGACGCCCAGGATCAGGCCGATGCCCTCCGCCGGCACCCCGACCATGACCAGGATCATCGCCACGACCGGCAACGACCCCGCCGGCACCCCGGCCGTCCCGACGCCGCCCAGGATACAGACCAGCATCACGATGAACTGCTGGGTCAGGGACAGCTCGATCTGGAAGAACTGCGCCAGGAACAGCACCGTCACCCCCTCGAACAGGGCCGTACCGTTCTGATTGGCGGTCGCGCCGACCGTCAGGACGAAGCGGGCGATCTTGCGCGGCAGATGCAGTTGCTCCTCCGCCGCCTTCAGCGAGACCGGCAGGGCGGCGTTGGACGAGGCGGTCGAGAAGGCGACGACCATCGGCTGGCGCACGCCTCTGAAGAAGGTCACCGGGTTCATGCCGCCGCCGATCCAGACGACCAGCGGATAGACCACGAACATGTGGATCAGCATCGCGCCCACAGCCACGCCCACATAGGCCGCCAGCCGGACCAGCAGATCCCACCCGAACAGGGCGGCCAGATTGAACATCAGGCAAGCGATCGCATAGGGGGCCAGCTTGATGACCATATTGATGAGCTTCATCGTCACCTCGAGAATGCCCTCGATCACGGTCTGAAGCCGGTCGGTCGCCGGCGACTTGGCCATCACCAGCCCGATCCCGAAGAACAGGGCGAAGATCATCACCGGCAGGATCTGGTTCTCCGACGCCGCCGTGAAGACGTTCGACGGGATCAGGTCGAGGAAGAACTGGCCGAACTGGATGCTCTCAGGGGCTTTCTCGACGATGGCAGCCGCGCCCGCAGAGCCTTGATCCAGCAGCGCACGGGCCAGTTCGGGATCAACGCCGTCACCCGGCCGGAACAGATTGACCATGCCCAGGCCGATGACGACCGCAATGCCCGACACCACGATGGTCAGCAGCAGGGTCTTGATCCCCGCGCGGCCCAGCGACTTCAGGTCGCCCATCTCGGCCACCCCGACCACCAGGGCCGAGAACAACAGGGGGATGACCAGCATGAACAACAGACGCAGGAAGATCTGTCCCGCCGGGCCCGTGACGTTCGACGTTAGCCAGACGACCCAGGGCGTGTCGGCACCGACCATCATATTGACCGCCAGACCTCCGGCCAGCCCCACGACGAAGCCGATCAGCATCATCCAGTGAAGCGGCAGGCCGCCCTTTTTCGTCTCGGTCATTCAGCCCCCACGGACGCCCGGGCGTCCTCGAAAATTCGTCAGCGTACCGGCAGGGCGTAGATCAGCCCGCCCGGCCGCGCATTCCATTGTGCATTCAAGCCGCGCGCCAGGTCGAGCGCAGATTGCGACCCGACGTTCCGCTCGAAGATTTCACCATAGTTGCCGACCTCCGCCACCGCGTCCACGGCCCATGTGCGCGACAGGCCGATACGCGCGCCGAAGTCGCCGTCCAGCCCCAGCAGGCGGCGGACGCGCGGGTCGCGGGCGTCCTTGGCCATGGCCCTCGCATTGGCCCGGTTGACGCCGAGTTCCTCGGCCAGAACCACGGCGTCCAGGGTCCAGCGAACCAGCGCACCCCACGATTCGTCGCCACGGCGTACGACGGGCCCCAGCGGTTCCTTGGAAATCACGTCGGCCAGGATCACGTGCTGCTGCGGATCGCCCAGGGTCGTGCGCGCCGCCGCCAAGGCCGAGATGTCGGCGGTGAAGGCATCGCAGTCCTCGCGCCCGTAGGCCTGACGCGCCGCCTCCTCGGTCGGGGCGACGACGGGGGTGTAGGCGATGCCTCGCGATCGGAAATAGTCGTCGGCGTTCAGAGCACTGGTCGATCCGGCGGCAACGCAGACCCGGGCACCGTTCAGCTCGGTGGCGCTGCTCAGGTCCAGGGCACGGCGGACCATGAAGCCCTGGCCGTCATAGTAGTTGATGCCTGCAAAGGTGAACTGGCCACCCGTGTCCCGCTCCATGGTCCAGGAGGTGTTGCGCCAGAGGACATCGACACGACCCGAGGCGAGGGTCTGGAACCGGTTGTCGGCGGTCAGGGGCACGAACCGGACCTTGCCTCCGTCACCAAAGATCGCCGCCGCCATGACCCGGCAGAAGTCCACGTCGAACCCGCGCCATTCGCCCCGGTTGTCGGTGTAGGCGAACCCGACCAGCCCCTGATGAACGCCGCAGTTAAGATAGCCGCGCGCCTTGACCGCCGCGAGGGTCGGACTGGCCGCCTTGGGCGCGGCGTTCGCCGTCAAGGGCGGTGCCTCAGTGGGCGCGACCGTCGGGGCGGACTGGCGATCACAACCGGCCAGCGCCAGGAGAACAGAGCCCAGCGCCGCCAGACCTCGCCATCCGTTCGCCGCTCGCGTCATCGCATCGCCTCGTCGTGCTTGCGCCCCTTGGGCTTTAGAGGCCTTTAGGGGCTTTTTCGCAACCGCCAGAGCCTCGTCGCCGATGAAGACCCCGACCGACCGCACACGTCTGATCGCCGGCGCGACCCGCCGAGGACAGGGTCGCCGCCCCGTCAATCCGCCGATCGAGCGCGCCTCGACCATGCTGTCGGACCGGGTCGGGGATATGCGCGACGACAGCCTGGGTCCGACCTATGGGCTGGACGGCACCTCTGCGGCGCGCGAACTGCGTGCGGCCCTGGCCGATCTGGAAGGGGCGGAGGAGGTCTTTCTGGTTCCTTCAGGGCTGGCGGCGGTGACGGTGCCGGTCATGGCCCTGGTGCGGCCGGGTGACGAGATCCTGACCACCGACGCCTGCTATGGGCCCACCCGGCGGTTCCTGTCGCGCTGGATGGCGGCGCGCGGGGTGACGGTGCGTTATCATGCGCCGGACGCCGATGCCGAGACGGTCGCAGGGATGATCTCGGACCGGACGCGCGTGGTCCTGATCGAATCACCCGGGTCCTTGACGTTCGAGATGCTGGACGTCGCCCATCTGGCCAGGGCGGCGACGGCGCTCGGGGCCCTAACGGTCATGGACAACACCTGGGGTGCCGGTCTGGCCTACAAGCCGCTGGAGCACGGCGTCGATGTGAGCGTGCAGGCCGTGACCAAATACGTCTCGGGCCATTCCGATGTGCTGATGGGCGCGATGGCCGTCAGAGACGCCAGGATCGGCCGGTCGATTGCCGAGACTTTGGAGGACCACGGCTGGCACGTCTCGCCCGACGACGCCTGGCTGGCGCTGCGAGGCCTGCGGACCATGCCACTGAGGATGAAAGAACAGGCTCGGTCGGCGCTGAAAATCGCCGCCTGGCTGCAAGGTCGGCCCGAGGTGTCGCGCATCCTCTATCCCGCCCTGCCCGGCGACCCGGCGCATGAGGTCTGGAATCGCGACTACACCGGGGCCGCGTCATTGTTCGGCGTCGTCATGAAGGGCATCGGAAAGACGCGGGCCGAGGCCTTCCTGGATGCGCTCAGCCTGTTCGGCCTCGGCTATTCCTGGGGCGGGTTCGAGAGCCTCGTCACCCACGAGACCCACCAGATGGCCTATCGCGAGCAACCGACGGCACTGGAAGGCGAGCTAATTCGCATCAGCGTGGGGCTCGAGGCCCCCGAAGACCTGATCGCCGACCTCGAGATCGGTCTGGCCGCCTGGAACGCCGCAGCCGGCTAATTCTGGCGCAGTTCCGGCATCAGGCCGAAGACGACTTCGCGCATGTTGGACCGCGCCGGCAGCATGGCGCGCAGGAAGTTGACGGTGTTGCCCGCCGACTTGTCGAACATGAAGTGCGAGGCGGTGAAGCTGGTGTTGATGAACTGCGGCGGCGTGCCACCGTCATAGATCATCCGCGCGTTCTCGAAGACACAGTCCTCGTAGATGCCGCCGTCGATATGCTGGTCGCCGGTCAGGGTCTGATTCTTGATATGGGCCACGAGGCCTCCGGTGTTGTGAATGGCGCGCCCAGCAGGACTCGAACCTGCAACCGTCCGCTTAGAAGGCGGGTGCTCTATCCGGTTGAGCTATGGGCGCTGGAGCGTGGAGACGGTTAGCGGCAACGGCCCCGCGGCTCAAGCCGGGAGCGATACCCGCTGGATCCATGCCCACCTTATCGCTCAGTGCGTCCAGGACTGTTTGCGGCTGGTCGCGAAGTTGTCAGCGTAGGCCTTGAGGATCAGAGGCGCTTCCTGGGGCTCGCTAAGTCGGAAGGCGATGCCGTGCCGCTCGGCATAGGCGACCGCCTCTTCCTTGGTCTCGAACGACAGCCGGACCTGACCGTTCATGTCGGACGATGATGTCCAGCCCATCAGGGGATCGACCGTTCGTGCCGAAGCCGGTTCGAACTCCAGCCGCCAATCCTTCGTCTTGGCCTTGCCCGACTGCATCGCGGTCTTTGCGGGGCGGTAGATGCGAGCCAGCATGGATTCCTCGGACGACAGGTCAGACAGCGTGTCTTATAGCGCGCCGCATCCCGCCGTCGAGACGTCGATTTCAGCGAACCAGATGCGGTTCCCAGCCGTCCGCAGCCGTCGCCTCATAGACCTTGCCGTCATCCATATAGACCTGTCGCACGCCTGGCTCGACGTAGCGCTCGATGTGGCCGGACCGGATGTCGGCGGCGATGCGCTTGACGGACGGCGGGCCCAGAACACGGCCCACGAGGTTGTCAATCCAGCCGCCCAGCCGAGCAGCCGTCGCACGGGTGTGATCGGTGTGGAGATGGAGCGGAGCGTAACTCATGATGGCCTCCAGAAGTCCTCGGGTCGTTGTCATTGAAAACGCAGCACGACCGAAGACGTTCACTATGCTCCGGGTTCCCCTGCGAATTTGCTAACGATGTGGAGGTTTGAGGCGGTACCGGCCCGAAATGGGTCGGTCAGGGGTCCCTTGGGACCGAAGGCGCAGTGCTTCCAAGGGGGATGGTCGGAGTGAGAGGATTCGAACCTCCGACCCTCTGGTCCCAAACCAGATGCGCTACCAGGCTGCGCTACACTCCGGCGGCGGGATTTGGCACAAACGGTGCCGCGCCGCAAACGCGAACCGATCAGTGGCCGAAGAAAGGGTGCCGGACTGTGTCGCCGGGCTTGGCTCCGATCTCGTCCATCCGGCCCGCGCGGACCTCCAGCACACCCTTGGCCGGCCCGTTCGACGGCAGGGTCGCCTCCGAGAAGGGCGTCGTGTGGCCGGCGATCGAGACGATCTTTCCGTCGGCCCCGATGTAGACGATGTCGAGCGAACTGGGCGTGTTGCGCATCCAGAAGCCCTGTTCCTCGGCCACATCGAACTGGAACAGCATCCCGCGATCGTCCTCGAGCGGGGGACGGTACATCAGGCCGCGCTGGCGCTCGGGCTCATCGTCCGCGATCTCGACCCAGAAGGCATGGGGACCGGAGGCGGTGACCACCGTCAGCGCCTCCATAGGACGACCGGCGCTGTCCTCCGGGGCCTTGGGGCCCGGCGCGCAAGCGGTCAGCGCGAGCATCACGCCGGCCAGGATCAGGTTGCGCAGTCCAGACATTCGCTCGCCCCTTGTCGAGGGCGACCAGATCAGTCGCCCGGTTTGATCTCGGCCACCACCAGCCCCTTGGGACCTTCGGCGAACAGCACCCTGACCGTCTCGCCCGGGACCAGATCGTCCAGACCGAAGCGACGCAGCGTCTCGATATGTACGAAGATATCGCCTGGATCGTTGGCGCGCACCACGAATCCATAACCCTTGGTGCGATTGAACCATTTGACCGTGGCGGATTCGAGTTCGCCCGACGGCGCAGCCGCGGCCCCCTCCAGACCGCGATGATCGCCACGCAGGCTTTCGTAGCCGCCGGGGCGAACCCGCGGTGACACCGGGGCACCCTCGCCGACATCGTGGACCTGGGTTACCTGCCAGCCCTTGGGCCGGCGTACGCAGTCGCAGGTGATCGGTGCGCCTTCGCCCACGGCCTCGTGACCGCTGTCCCTCAGGCTGCTGACGTGCAGAAGCACGTCGCGGGCATCCGTGTGCGCGGGCTCGTCCGGCACGATAAAGCCATAGCCCTTGCCCGGATCGAACCATTTGATCCGGCCGGTGATCCGGACGATGTCCGCGACCTCCGTCCCCTCGAAATCAGACACAACAACACTTCCCCCGCCCGCTCCTGACGCGGACAAGTTTCATTTACCACGGTTCCGTGACCTGTGGAAAAGACAAAAACGCACGTTTCCATCCGCATTGACACCGTTAGGGAAACATCCTTGCCCCAGACAGCCGTGGAAGCCCCCGCGACAGCCCGAAATCGTCCCTGAGGCAGGAACAGGCGGTGCCGTCAGGCGACGCACAGCAAGCGAATATGGCAATGTCGGGAAAATCCCGCGTGGCAGTCCCTAGGGGAGTCGAACCCCTCTCTTCAGGTTGAAAACCTGACGTCCTAACCGATAGACGAAGGGACCGCTGCGCGAGAGCGGGCGATATAGCGGGCGATTCCGGAGGGCGCAAGCACGGAAAACGACTGAAGTTTGATTTGCCGGTCTCGCCGCCTGGCGAACGGGGAGAGGCCTGTCACGTCCTTCTCCCCTTGCGGGTGGAGGAAGGATCGCATGCGATCCGACGACGGGTGGCCCGCGCAGCGGGTCGGATGAGGGGTCACTCCGACCGGTCCACCTGTTTGGCAGGTCCGCCCTCACCGTCCTCTACTGTGTGACCCCTCATCCGTCAGCCTCCGGCCGCCACCTTCTCCCGCAAGGGGAGAAGGGAAGCGAAGGTCTAGGGCGCCAGCCCAAATCGCTCGACTGACGAACCCGGCCGATCCAGTCCCCGGCCCCACAAGGCTTCGCACGAATCTCGCCCCCTTCGACGCCGCCCGGTCGCCAACCCCCTTATCATTCTCTCCGTCCCGTCGCGGGGAAGGGCGCAGGGCCTTGCGATCTTGTTGCGGCGGGGGCGTGTGGAGCGGGGTGGACCTGTCCGATCTCGTCGCGGTCTTTCGGATCGCGGCGCGGGCGGGACCTCAAGGGGTCCGGCGCTTAAAGTCGGGTCGTTCAGGGGACGGACACGCAAGGCGTCCGCCCTCCCGCCGGAGGCGCGTCAGCGGCAAGGGACGAATAGTCCCGCTGATCCGTGGCGACACGGGCCGTACAGCTTTCGCCAAACCACCCGCGCGGAGCGTCTGTCTTTCGCCGAAACGGTATTTCTATTCTTTTTCCGGGCGAAAGCCCGGACG
>NZ_JBIIAY010000138.1:0-7454 GCF_044239655.1 Brevundimonas sp. | reverse complement strand
CCGTTGTCGTCCCGACAGTCGCGTGGGACCTCGGCCGACTGTCCGGCGATAGCCAGACTGAACAACACGGCGAAAAGCATTCGACACCTCCGGCACTGTCTTCATTTGCACGCAGCCCCCCCTGCCCGTAAACAGCGGCCGCCTCCCGAGAACGAGATTCCGCCATGTCCGACCTGCAGTCCGCCGCGCTCGCCCGCGTCAAGCCCTCCGCCACCATCGCGGTCAGCGCGAAAGCGCGGGCCCTGGCCGCCGCCGGTCGCGACATCATCGGCCTGGGTGCCGGCGAGCCCGACTTCGACACTCCGGACAACATCAAGGCCGCCGCCATCAAGGCCATCAACGACGGCCAGACCAAATACACCGACGCCGACGGCATGCCGGCCCTGAAGAAGGCCATCGTCGACAAGTTCGCCCGCGAGAACGGCCTGACCTACGACGTCAACCAGATCCACGTCGCGCCGGGCGGCAAGCCGGTGATCTTCAACGCCCTGGTCGCCACCCTGAACCCCGGCGACGAGGTCATCATTCCGGCCCCCTACTGGGTGTCCTATCCCGACATGGTCCTGCTGGCCGGGGGCGAGCCGGTGTTCGTGACGGGGGCCGAGGCCGACGGCTTCAAGCTGCGCCCCGAGGTGCTGGAGGCGGCGATCACGCCGCGCACCAAGTGGCTGATCCTCAACTCGCCGTCGAACCCGACCGGTGCCGCCTATACCCGGCTGGAGCTGCACCGGCTGGCCGAGGTGCTGCGTCTGCACCCGCACGTCTGGATCCTGACCGACGACATGTACGAGCACCTGACCTTCGACGGATTCGAATACACGACGATCGCCCAGGTCGCGCCGGACCTGTACGACCGCACCCTGACCGTCAACGGCGTGTCCAAGGCCTATGCCATGACGGGCTGGCGGATCGGCTATGCGGGCGGGCCCAAGGCCCTGATCGACCTGATGCGCAAGGTCGCCAGCCAGACGACGTCGAACCCGACCTCGATCAGCCAGTACGCCGCCGTCGAGGCCCTGAACGGCACGCAGGCCTTCCTCAAGCCCCGCAACGACGCCTTCCAGGCGCGCCGCGACCTGGTGGTGTCGATGCTGAACCAGGCGACCGGCATCCGCTGTCCCAACCCCGAGGGGGCCTTCTATGTCTATCCGTCGGTCGAGGGCCTGATCGGCAAGACGACCCCGTCGGGCGTCGTCATCACCGACGACGAGGTCTTCACCACTGAACTGCTGGAAGCCGAGGGCGTCGCGGTGGTCCAGGGCTCGGCCTTCGGCCTGTCGCCCTATTTCCGCATCAGCTACGCGACCAGCGAAGCGGTGCTGGAAGAGGCGTGCGGACGGATCCAGCGGTTCGCGGCGAGCCTGACGTAAGGAGCCCTTATCAGGCCGCCCGGCTGACCGCGAAGTCTGCCAGCGTTTCCAGCGCGTCGCGCCAGTCGCTGCGGGGCAGGATCGACAGCGCCGCCTTGGCCGCGTCGGCATAGTCACCGGCCGCATCCAGGGTCGCTGACACCGCGCCCGTGCCGATGATCAGTTCGCGCGCGCGGCGGAAGTCGTCCTCGGTCCGCTGGCCCTTGTTGATGGTGCGGTCCCAGAAGGCATCCTCGCGCCCACGGGTGCGGGCTACGGCCAGAAGCAGGGGCAGGGTCACCTTGCCTTCGCGGAAGTCGTCGCCGGCGTTCTTGCCCAGGGCCTCGGACGAGCCGCCATAGTCCAGCGCGTCATCGGCCAGCTGGAACGCCAGGCCCAGGTTCAGCCCATAGGACCGCAGCGCCGCCGTCGTCCGGTCATCCGCGCCCGACCCGACCGCCCCGGCCTCGGCGGCGGCGGCGAACAGTTCGGCGGTCTTGGCCGAGATGATGCGCAGATAGGTTTCCTGGTCCAGGTTCAGGTCGTGGGCCCGCGTCAGTTGCAGGACCTCGCCCTCGGCAATCACGCTGGAGGCATTGGCCAGAATGCCCAGGGCGCGCATCTGCCCCGTCTCGACCATCAGCTCGAAAGCGCGGGCGAACAGGAAATCCCCGACCAGGACGCTGGTGGCATTGCCCCAGATCAGATGCGCGGCAACCTTGCCCCGACGCTGTTCGGATCCGTCGACGATGTCATCGTGAAGAAGGGTCGCGGTGTGGATGAACTCCACAGCCGCCGCCAGTTTCAGCGGATGCGCGATGTCGCCGCCTGCCGCCCGGGCAGCCGCCACCGTCAACAGGGGCCGCATGCGCTTGCCGCCCGCCGAGACGATGTGTTCGGCCAACAGGGGGATCACCGGCACCTGGGACTGCATCCGGTCCAGAATCAGCGCATCGACCGCCGCCATGTCGGTCTGGGCAAGCCGCGCCAGGGTGTCCACGTCGCCGGCAGGGCGGACGTGCGATCGGGCGGGGCTCAGGGTGACGGCGTCCACGGAAACGATAACTCTCTGAAAACCGGGCAGTGCGAAGAGACAACGCCCGAAAGGCTTCGCGAGGTGTCTTGCTGCGTCGCGAACGGCGGGACAATGGTGATCGCACCATGAAGGGTCAAGCTGCGTGACCGTCACACCCCCGGCCGAAATTGACGATGCGGTCGTCGAAAACGCCCTTCTGGGCGGCCGCGTCCGGCTGCGCCAGCCGGTCCGGGGCTATCGCGCCGGCATGGATGCCGCGCTTCTGGCCGCCGCCGTCCCCGCCCGACCCGGAGAACGGGTGTTCGAGGCGGGGTGTGGTGCGGGTGCCGTCCTGATGCAGATCGCGGCCCGGCGGCCCGGCGTTCTGCTCGCCGGCCTGGAGCGCGAACCCGCCGCCGCCGACCTCGCCCGCCAGAACGCCGACCTCAACGACGTCGCCGACCGCAGCACGATCCTCACCGGCGACGTCGCCGACGGGTTCCGACCGCTCGGCCAGCCCCTGTTCGACTGGGCAGTGTCCAATCCCCCCTTCTTCGACGACCCCGACGCCCTGCGCGCCCCCGCCCCCGGCAAGCGCGCCGCCTGGATGGCCGACGACGGCCTGAAGGCCTGGACCGACATCCTGCTGGCCTCGGTCAAGGACGGCGGGAGGATCGTGGTCATCCACCGCGCCGACCGGCTGGCCGATCTGCTGGGCCTGCTGGGTGAGAAGGCCGGTTCCTTCGTCATCCTGCCGATCCAGCCGTTCGCCGAGACGCCCGCCAAACGGGTCATCGTCCGGGCGATCAAGCGGGGCCGCGCGCCGCTGGTCCTGCACCCGGCGCTGGTGCTGCATGATCGGTCGGGGGCGAAGCACAGGGCTGGCGTCGAAGCCATCCTGGCGGGCAATGCCGATCTCGCCATTTAGGGGAGAATGAGAGTTGGCCAGGGCTCCTGAGTGATGGGGTTGCTGGTGGCTGGCACAGCTTCTCGCCCTCACGCGCCTCCCCGGATCGGCCTCGGCTGCGCCTCGTTGTCCGGGGATGACGTGATTCAACGGACTCCCGCCGCGCGGCGACGGGAGTGGGAAGGGCCGGCGGAGCGTCCGGGCTCTCGCCCGGAAGAAGATAGAGAATACCGTTTCGGCGAAAGACGAACGCTCCGCGTGAGTGGTTTTCCAGGAGCTGTACGGCTCGGTCTCCCGAACCAGCGGGGGTATTAACCCCTTGCCGCTACCGCGCCCCCGGCGGGAAGGCGGGCGCCTTGCGTGCCCGTCCCCTGAACGCTCCGACTCTCTGCGCCAGACCCTTTGCACGGCCGGCGACACCGCCCCCGATCCCCCGGGCGCCGCGCCCGGTCGAAACCGGACCTCGGAGCTCGCCAGGGCTGACCGGAGACGAGGCCTCGACCGCCCCGCTCCACACACCCCCGCCGCAACAAGATCGCAAGGCCTTGCGCCCTTCCCCGCGACGGGACGGGAAGCATCATAAGGGTCTTTTGGACCTGGGCGCGCAAATCGACGTTAGTTGGCGTCAGAAGCGGTCGTATCCCCAGTCACGGCAAGGCGTTGTATCGGGCGAGGTTCGCAAGTTCGATGCGTTGGACAAGCCGGACCTCTCCTTCTTCCGCTTGCGGGACCTTTGGCATCAGGCTTACGCAAAGGCTCCACTAGCGGGGCTGGAAGACGCTCAACGACGGGGAGAGGGAACCCTGCCGCTTCAAACCCCCCACGCGGGCTGGGCCGCGCCATAGCCGTCGATCGCGTTGAACATGGCCGAGACCAGGGCACGCTCCTCCTGCGTCAATTCGGGCTTCCAGACGTCGAAGATCAGGATCGTCCTGTCCTCATCGCTGTCGTTCCAGGCCTCGTGCTCGATGGTGTCGTCAAAGGCCCAGGCCTGGCCTTCCTTCCAGTCCCGCACGTCATTGCCGACCCGGAACCGGCTGCCCGGCGGGGCGATCAGGGGCAGGTGACAGATCAACCGCGTATTGATCAGGCCGTGATGAGGCGGGATGCGCGCGCCCGGCGTCAGGCGCGAGAACAGGATCGAGGGTGTCCGCCCGGGCACACGGCACAGCGGAACCTGCGCCAGCGCCGCCAGCGTACGCGGACAGCGGGCGGCGATCTCCTGTTCGACGCCATCCTTGAACAGGAACAGGGCGCTCCATTCGGGGTTGGACGCCATCCCTTGCGCGTCGGTATTCGGCCGATCGGCGCGGGGCTCGACATAGGGACGGAACAGGGCGGGTTCGGCCAGCAGGGCCTGAAGTTCGGCCCGAATGTCGTCGGTCGCCGCCTCGACCCCCTCCAGCCATGGCAGGGTCTCGCGCGGCTGGAACTGCACCTGGGGCAGGCCGGGGAAGAGATAGAAGCGCGGCTGCTGGAGGTAGAGCTGCTTGCGTCCCGCCATCAGATCCAGCGACAGGGCGAACCGGTCGCTGGATGTCTCCGGATCGAACCCGGCGGCGGAAAGACCCCGGGCGAGGTGGTCCTGAAACGCCCTGGCCTGATCCTGAACCGCGCCCTGAGCCCGGCGGAGCTCGGCGATCAGATCGGGCGTCAGGCGGGTGCCCTTCGCCTGACTGGCCTGCGCGGTGCGCAGTGCGCTCGTGTAGAAGCTGGACGCCGCTCTCGCGTCGCCCAGGGCCGACAGGGCGTCCCCCTTCAGGATAAGCCCCCGAAGGTCCGATCCATCGGCCGCCAGCATCGCATCGGCGCTGGCCAGCAGCGATCGGGCAGCGGCGATGGAGGCAGGCTGGGTCATTGAACGAACGAAGCCCGGCGAACCGGGCTCCGTCAATCAACAAACTTCACTGTAGGACGTCAGACCTCGCCGTCGTCCTCGTCAGGCGTCACGATCCCGCCGGGATCACGCTGGGCCGCCAGTTCGCGCGCACCGACGCCCAGCCCCTGTTCGATGGCCAGGTTGGCCTCGACGTCGGATGTGTCGAAATGCGGGGTTTCGTCAGGGGTGTTGGTGGGATCGGCCATTGAGGCCTCCTTGTCTGATGCGATCGATGCCGAGGTAGCGAACGCGGGCGGTGCCGGTTCCGCATCGTCATCTCCATCTGAACCTTGACCGTAGTTGCGCGTAGTGTCGGTCTCGCATCCACAGGTTTGCCTCATGCCCTCCATCCTGCGTCCCTCGCCTGCCGACATGACCCGGCGGATCATCGTCATGGCCACGGCCGTCCTCGCCATCCTGGTTCCCCAGGTGCAGATGGGGCTCGGCTGGGGCCAGAGCGCGGCCGAGTTCGCCTCCGACAGTGACGCCACCCTGCGTGTCATCGGCTGGGCCTTTGCGATCTGGGGCGTGATCTACCTGGGCCTCGCGGCCTATGCGATCCGCCAGGTCCTGCCCCAGACCGGCGAGAGCGACGTCCTCAAGGCCTTCGGCTGGCCGTCGGCCCTGGCCTTTGCCGGCATCGGCCTGTGGATCATCGCGGCGGCCTTCGATTGGGAAGTCGCCACGATCGTCCTGATCTTCGGCGCCCTGACCGTCCTTCTCATTCCCCTGCTGACCCATGCCCGCAGTATCCGCGCGCTCAGGCTCGGAGATCGCGATCGCTGGCTGACCGTCTGGCCGCTGTCCCTGCTGGCCGGCTGGCTGACGGTCGCAGCGCCGGTCAATCTGATCACCGTCGCGACCGGCAACGGCGACCTGCCCGCCATGGCGTCGCCGACCATCTGGGCCGTGCTGGCCGTGGTGCTGGTCGGCCTCGTCGCCGTGGCCGTCACCTGGCGCATCCGCACCATCGCCTATGCCCTGCCGATCGTCTGGGGCCTGATCGGGGTCTTCGTCGCCGAACAGTCCCGTAACGGCACCCTGGCCTTCACCGCCGCCATCGTGGCGGTGGCCACGCTGGTCGGTGCGGTCGTCATCACCCTGGCGTGGAGGCGTCAAATCGAGCGGGTTTGAGGATTAGAACCGTCTGCTGCTTCATTGCGGCCAGGCCGTGCCATCAGGCCACGGCGACATCGGTTCGTGAAAAATCATTCCCTTTGAAGAGCAGCGGTTCGCCAGACGTCTTTGCCAGAGCATAGGCAAAACAGTCACCCAGGTTCAGCTTGGCCGGGTGACGCCCCTTGCCGAAACGCGCCACCCCGTCGAAGGCGACCGTCATCTGATCTTCATCGACGGCGATTCGCTCCAGTTCGTATTCGTCGATGACGTGAATGACGACAGGACGGGCGTCGATCCCGAGTTTTGCGGTGAGGACGATCATCAACTCGACGCATGTCGCCGTGCTGATCTTTCTGGAGGGTGCCAGGCGGATCCGCTCGTCGAATGCGGCGGCTTCGGGCTCATTCAGCACGATGGCAACCAGTGCCGAAGTGTCGATGATCATCAGATCGGTTCGCCGAACTCGCCGTACATTTCGGCCTCGATCTCGTCGATGGTCTTGTTTGTCCGGGGCAGGCCGGCGAGGTAGGCAAAGAAGACTTCGCGCTTTTTCGCCCGGTCAGCCGCCTGATCCGAGGCGGTCAGTTCCTGCCACGACTTTTCCAACGCCCGGTCGATGGCTTCGGTCACGCCGACCCCCATTCTCTCGGCAACGGCCCGCGCCTTGCGCTCCGTTTCCGCGCGTTTGATGCTGAGGCCCATTCTAGAAACTCCGAACGTCAATCTAGAATATAGCCTATTCGCGCGTTGACGGATAGAAGCCGCCTTATGAGCGCCCCCTCCAAGACCCCCGAGAAATCGATCACCGAACTGGCCGCCGAATACGGCCTGAGCTCTGCCGAATATCAGGTCGTCCTCGACCGGCTGGGCCGCGAGCCGAACCAGCTGGAACTGGGCGTGTTTTCGGTCATGTGGTCCGAGCACTGCTCCTACAAGTCCTCCAAGATCCACCTGGGCAAATTCCCGACCACCGGCCCGCGCGTGATCTGCGGTCCCGGCGAGAACGCGGGGGTGATCGACATCGGCGACGGCGACGCCTGCATCTTCAAGATGGAAAGCCACAACCACCCCTCCTACATCGAGCCCTATCAGGGCGCGGCGACGGGCGTGGGCGGCATCATGCGCGACGTCTTCACCATGGGCGCGCGCCCGGTGGCCCTGCTGAACGCCCTGCGCTTCGGGGAC
>NZ_JBIIAY010000034.1:0-27240 GCF_044239655.1 Brevundimonas sp. | reverse complement strand
GCGCTTGCGCCGTGACGGAGGGGGCCAACCTCAGACACGGTGTGCGCGGTGAGCCCCCTCCACCGCTTCGCGGTCCCCCTCCCCCAACGGGGGAGGATCTTGGCGGTGAGGCGTGATGGGAAATCCTGGCAGCGATGATATTTCCCCTGTCGTCCTGGTCGGCTGCGGCCGGCTCGGCTCGGCCATCGTCGAGGGCTGGCTGGCGACGGGGTTCGATCCGCGCCGCCTGATCATCCTAAGCCCTTCGTCCAAGCCCATCGCCGAGGCCGCCGCCCTGCGCGGAGCCCGGCTGAATCCCGACCGATCGGCGCTGGCCGAGGCCGGGGCGATCGTCCTCGCGGTCAAGCCCGCGATGTGGCTCGCGGTCGCCGAGGGCCTGTCCGACGCTTTCGATCCGGGCGCGGTGATCGTCTCGGTCATGGCCGGGGTCCGCGACGAGGCGATTTCAGAGGCCTTCCTCGGCCGCTCCGTGGCGCGGGTCATGCCGACCACCGGCGTGGCGACGGGGCAGGGGGTGGCCGCCATCTATGCCGCCAACCGCAATGCGCGGGAGGCCGCGCACCACCTGTTCGACCCCCTGGCCGACACCGTGGATCTGGATCAGGAAGCCCTGATCGATGTGGCCACCGCCGTCGCCGGCTCCGGCCCCGCCTACGTCCACGCCTTCACCCGCGCCCTGGCCGAGGCGGGCGTGGCGCAAGGGCTGGACGCAGAAAGCGCGCTGAGGCTGGCGCGGGGTGCCGTGCGCTCGGCGGCCTCGGCCGATCCGGCGACGTCGCTGAGCGACCTTATTGCCCGCATTGCCTCACCCGGCGGCACCACGGAAGCGGGGCTGAAGGCGCTGTCGGCCGATCGGGCGTTGGATGCGGCGGTTGAGGCGGCGGTCGCTGCAGCTCTGGAACGCGCGCGCGAACTCGCGGGGTAGGTTCGATTGGCTCGGCGACTGGAAGGAGAAGACCACGCGCGGCCGGTTATGCGTGGACTACTGCAATCATCGAGCTAAGCTTTCAGGATGAAGATTGGTCTCCTCGTGCTCGTCATCACCATTGGCATGACGGGCTGCGTTCGCCTCGAAGATAACGATGGTGAGTCCTTCGACCGTATAACCGAGTTCGATGGCCGCCTGATCGAGTTGAATGGCAAGGCGACAACCACCTCACGGGTCAGTCTCGAGCTTTACGAATACTCTTCAGGGCTCCATCCCAAGAGATACGACATTAGGTCTGACTGCTTTGACGCTGGATATTTTGACGAGAGTCGGAACCAGTATGTCAGTGGCTTTGCCCCGGTGACGCCTCAGGATGGTCCATCTCTGAAACCTCATGACCGCTATTGCGATCCTGACGACGTGTCGCGCCAGCGGCAGTTAAGAGAGTGGATGTTCTCGGGCGCGAAGATATCAATTCGGCCAGGCGATGGCCGAGCAGTGATTGAGACGCAGACTGGTGCTACTGCCGTGTTCTTACGCAATTCCACGCTGACAATGTAAGTGACAGAAAGCTGTCGCGCGGCCCTAGACTAGAGCCCGTCCCTACCTCGACATCAACCGCCCGCGTGACAGGTTGGACGCCAGCCGGTCGAAGGCGCGGTCGGCTTCTTCCCAGGTGTTGTAGCCGAAGACGTCGGCGATGCTGTTGGAGTAGCGCGAGTATTTCACAGGCAGGCGCTGGCCGTCGGCGGTAACGACCTCGCCCTCGATCGTGGCACCGCCGATCGAGACGCTGTCGAAGATCGACAGGCCGGGGCGGTCGATCGACTGCTGCATCGTCGGGCGGTTGGGCTTCAGGTCGGTGACCACCAGATTGACCTGGGCCCCGGCCAGGGCGCCGCTGCGGGCCAGTTCGCGCTCGACCGTCTGTTTCAGGTCGTCGATCTGCCAGTTGACGTCACGCTCGCCCAGCTTGTCGACATCCTCGATCAGATCGCCGCCGATGGTCACGGTGACGGACGGGGCGGACAGACGCGGCTGGTTGGCGGGCTCGGCCTGGGCGGCGGCGGCGACTGCCATCACGGCGGCGAGGGGGGCGAAGAAGGCGAACCTGCGCATGATGATCTCCATGGGTCCCTGTCCCGATGAAGATGCGCCCGGCACCGCCTTTCCGCAAGACGCCGCTAACCCGGCAGCCGGATCAGCGCCTTCAGCCCGCCCATGTCGCTGCGATCCAGGGTGATGTCCCCGCCGTGCCCGCGCGCCACGTCCCGCGCGATGGCCAGGCCCAGGCCGACGCCCTTGGTGTTCTGGTTGCGGCTTTCATCCAGCCGCGAGAACGGCGAGAAGGCCTCTTCGTGCATCTCTTCGGGGATGCCGGGGCCATCGTCCTCGACCGCGATCTCGATCCCGCCGGACGCCAGGGCCCGGGCCGACAGGCGGACGTGCTCGCCATGGGCCGCCGCATTGCCGGCCAGGTTGTTCAGGGCGCGGCGGATGGCGATGGGGCGCAGGGTGGCCTTCAGCCCCTGCGGCGCCTCGACCTGAACCTCCGCCCCGATGCGACGGGCGTCGTCGCCGGCCGAGGTCAGCAGGGCGGCGATGTCGATGACCTGGGCCGCCTCACCGGCCTCGCCGCGCGCGAAGGCCAGGTATTCGTCGATCATATGCTCCATCTCGTCCAGATCGCCCTTCATCGCCGTCTGGCGCTTGAAAGGCGGCGCCAGCGCCAGCTCCAGCCGCAGCCGGGTCAGGGGCGTTCGCAGGTCGTGGCTGACCGAGGCCAGCAGGGCGGTGCGCTGGTCGATATGGCGCTGGATCCGGTCGCGCATGGCCAGAAACGCCGTCGCCGCCTGACGGACCTCGCGCGCCCCGTGCGGCTTGAACCGGGGCTGGATCTCGCCGCGCCCGAAGGCCTCGGCCGCCTCGGCCAGCCGCTCGATGGCCCGGACCTGGTTCCTGATGAACAGGATGGCCACCGACATCAGCAGCACGGTGGCGATGGTCAGCCACAGCACGAAGATATGGGCCTGGGTCGCCACCGCCCGCTCACGCGGCGCGATGATGCGCAACACCCCGTTCGGCTCCTGCACCTGGATGTCGACGTAGGCCGGGTAGCGGGTGGTGTCGAACCAGAAGGGCTGGTCCAGCCGCGACGCCAGCGCCTGTTCCAGCGTCCGGTCGATCAGCCCGATCGGACCTCTGCGCTGCTCGACGGGCAGCCGTTCGTCCTCCTTCAGGGCCACCGAGAGCTGCATCGACTTTTCCGCCCGGGCGGCGATGACGGCCAGGTTCTGTGGCGTCGGATCGTCGCGATAGCTTTCCGACGCCCAGGCGATGTCGCCGGCCAACCCCTCCGACAGGCGGGCGGTCACCCTCTGCCAGTGCGCATCGAAAAACGCCCAGGTCACCGCGCCCTGCATGATCAGGATCGGCGCCACGATGATCAGCAGCGACCGCCCCCACAGCGAGGCGGGCAGTCTGCGCTTGATGAACCGGCCCAGGACGGCGGGGGGGACGAACCTCATACCAATCCTCCCCAGGAGCGCAGCGAACGGGGGAGGGGGACCGCGGAGGCCGCTTGGCCGACGGGGTGGAGGGGGCGGATGCGCACACCGTGTCTGGGGTCGCCCCCACCACCACGCTTCGCGCGGTCCCCCTCCCCCGTGAAGAACGGGGGAGGATTAGTGTCCATCAATCCGGTGCCAGCATGTACCCCACCCCGCGCACGGTCTGGAGATAGCGCGGGTTCTTGGGGTCGGCTTCCAGCTTCCTGCGCAGGCGGGTCACCTGGACGTCCACGGCGCGGCCGGTGATGTCGGCGGTATCCGGCGACAGGTCCATCCGCTCGACCGGCGAATGGGCGTGGATGGCCAGCGTCTTCAGCAGTTGCGCCTCGGCCTCGGTCAGACGTAGCGGCTTGCCGTCGCGCGACAGTTCCAGCCGCTCCATGTCGAAAGACACCTCGCCCAGCCGGATCTCGCGCGGCGTCAGGGGCTTGCCGCCCGTGCGCCTCAGGATCGCCTCGATCCGCAACGCCAGTTCCTTGGGCTCGAACGGCTTTGACATATAGTCGTCGGCGCCGCGCGACAGGCCCTCGATCCGGTCCGACGCCTCGCCGCGCGCGGTCAGCAGCAGCACCGGCGTCTTGGACAGTTGCGCCTTGGACCGCACCCAGGAGGTCAGTTCCAGCCCCGTCTCGCCCGGCATCATGACGTCCAGGATGACCAGGTCGAACTCGATCAGCTCCATCAGCCGGCGCGCGGCGGCGGCATGGGCGGCGCCCGTGGTGCGATAGCCTTCGCGCGCCAGATATTCCTTCAGCAGCTCGCGGATGCGGTCGTCGTCATCGACGACCAGCAAATGACGGCCGACGCCGGGGCCGGCGACGGGGCCGGAGCGATTGCGTGATTCGTAACTCATAGTCTGGGGCTCATCGGCGTGTTCCGCGCGTGCATACAGCGTGGCCGAGATCAAGGCGACCTGCAAGGAACCCTGTTCCGTTGCGCCCGCTCGAACGTCCGGGTGCAATCAACCCCAGGCCCGCATCGCGATCCGGACAACGCCCAGCAGTTTGTCGCGGCTGGCACCGTCGCGAGCGAGGGTGGACATCCCCTGAATGACCGCTGTGGTGTGCCCGGCGAGAGCGCCCGCATCGGTGTCTTCAGGCAGTTCTCCGTCGACCACCGCGTGTTCTATCCGGCGTCTGAGGTGGGCCTCGACCGCGTTGCGCAGAGCTGCCAGCTCGGCCTGAACGTCAGCGGCCGAGGCCGAAACGCTGATGGCAGAGGTGGCCAGCATACAGCCGGGCGGCGTCGTCGGATCGGTGAAGGTCTGGGCCGCACCCGACATCAGGGCCAGAGCGGCGTCGCGCGCCGATCCCGCCGCGTCGATGATCTCCTGGGGCGAAGTCGGATGCGACAGGTAGCGGCGAACGGACTCCAGAAAGAGACCCTTCTTGTTGCCGAACGCCGCATAGACGCTGGGCGCGGTCACCCCCATCGCCCCCGTCAGGTCCCCCAGGGACGTGGACTCATAGCCGTGCCGCCAGAACATCAGCATGGCCTCACGCAGGGCCGCCTCGCGATCGAACGAGAGGGGTCTGCCCGCCTTGCGGATCGAGGAAGACTGCGACGTTTTCATAACGCCCGTTATGAAACCCTTGACCTCTGACCGCAAGGGCTTCACTAGGTTTCCATAGCAATCACTAGGAAATCCCGATGTCGCTCTCCGATTACCGCACACTGGGGCGTTCGGGCCTGCTGGTCAGCCCGCTGTCGCTCGGCACCATGACGTTCGGAACCGCGCGCTGGGGGGCGGCCGAGGATCAATCTAGGGCGATCTTCGACGCCTATGTCGATGCCGGGGGCAATGTCATCGACACCGCTGACGTCTATGCCGGCGGGCGCGGCGAGGAGATGGTCGGGCGGTTCATCGCCGATCGGGGCCTGCGTCACGACCTGGTCCTTTCGACCAAGGCGGGTTTCGGCACGGGCCAGGGCCGTCTGGCCGGCGGCAACGGCGCCAAACACATCAACACCGCGCTGGAAGGGTCGCTGCGGCGGCTCGGCGTGGACCATGTCGACCTCTACTGGGTCCACGTCTGGGACTCGGTCACCCCGCCCGACGAACTGCTCCAGACCATGGCCGGCCTCGTTCGGTCGGGAAAGATTCGCTACTGGGGCATCTCCAATGCGCCGGCCTGGTACGTCGCCAGCCTGGCCACCCTGGCGCGCGCCACGAACCAGCCGGGCCCGATCGCGATGCAGTATTTCTACTCCCTGGTCAGCCGCGATATCGAGGACGAGCATCTGCCGCTGGGTGCCCAGTTCGGCCTGGGCATGGTTCCCTGGAGCCCGCTCGCCTACGGCCTGCTGACCGGCAAGTATGACCGCGCCGCGATCGAGGCCGGGGCACCCCGGGCCGGCGGCGTCCCGCGCGAAGCGGCCCAGGCGGGCGAGGCTCGGCCCGAGAGCGACAACCGGCTGGACGGCGCCAACCCGTTCGGCGACAGCCTGTTTACCGAGCGCAACTGGGCCATCGTCGAGACCCTGAAAGGCGTGGCGGACGAGGCCGGCCAGACTCCGGCCCGTGTCGCCCTGGCCTGGGTCATCGGCCGAAGGGGTGTGGCGACCACCCTGATCGGGGCTAGTCGCCCGCAACAGATCATGGACAACGCCTCCGCCCTCGACGTTGTTCTGTCCGACGACCACCGCGCCGCGCTGGACGCCGTCAGCGCGCCCGAGCAGCGCCTGATCTATGGGCTGTTCTCGGACGCCGGACGGCGCGGTGCCGTGTTCGGTGGCGACTCGGTCATGCCCTGGCGGCCGTGAGGTGCGCTTGTCCGGCTAGTCGCTGATCTCGACGTCGTCGATCCACAGCCTGCGCGGGCCGTCGGGGATATAGGTTTCCCAGCCGATGTTGACCCGCTCCATCGCCGGCAGTTCCCACACGTAGGTCGCCGGCTGGTGGACGCACCCCTGGCCCGTGGCCCCGACGTCGGGGCCGGAGATCGGCCGCCCGTCGATGGACAGGGTCAGGCCGGTCGGCGCGATCCGCCAGGCGACGTCGACCCAGCGTCCCTCCGGCATGACGTCGGCCTCACCCGCATGGCCCCAGCAGTCGGACATCGGGGCGGTGGGGTCCGAATAGCCGTCCGGCGTCTCATAGTTCGACATCAGCCGCGATCCGTTCGGCGTCGGCACCTGACCGCCGAAACGGACCAGTCCGGTATGGCCGTCGCTGCGCCGCACGCCGCGTCCCTCGATGATGGTCCAGTGGATCTCCGTGCGGGGACCTTCCTCCAGCCAGACCTTCATCCGCCCCGACAGCCCGTCCCGTGCCGCCGGAAACAGGGGGCCGCCCTGGTTGAACAGATAGACGGTGCCCGTCCCCGCCACGTCGATCCGCACCGACCGGTTGCCCGACGCGGCCCGGCTGTCGTCGATGACCGCCGTGCCGTTCACCTGCTGAACGCCCCAGGGCCCGCCCGGCGGACCACCGACCGCATAGGCCTCGAAATCGTCGGCGATCACCGGCCGTGCCCCTCCGGCCTCGGGCGGTGTGGCACAGGCCACCAGACCGAGACCCAGACCGAGACCGGCACCGAGCATCTTCAGGTTGATATTCACGACGAGGCCCCGTCTTCGGCTGTGGTAGCGATCCCAGTCTGGCCCGGTCGATGAAGGCGCGCAACCTTGCCGGTGCCTTGCGCTGACCGCGACGGGCGCTAGAGGTGGGTGAAGTTCGGGGATCCCATCATCATGTTCAGCCTGCTGAACCTTCAGAGCCTGTTCGGGCTGATCGTCATCGTGGCGGCGGCCTGGGGGCTGTCCGAGAACAAGCGGGCCTTCCCGTGGCGGCTGGCCCTCGGCGCGGTCGGGGTTCAGGCGGCGCTCGTGCTGGCGCTGTTTGCCATTCCGGGATCGCAGGTGGTGCTGGCCGGGATCACCGGGGCGGTCGACGGCCTGACGGTGGCGGCGTCCAAGGGGGCACAGTTCGTGTTCGGCTATCTGGCCGGGGGACAGCAGCCCTATGTGGTCGGCAACGAGGGGGCGCTGTTCACCTTCGCCTTCAACGTCCTGCCGATGATCCTGGTGATCTCGGCGCTGTCGGCCTTGCTCTGGCACTGGAAGATCCTGAAATGGATCACCCACGGCTTCGGCTTCATCTTCCAGAAGACCATGGGTCTGGGCGGGGCCTCGGCGCTTGCCGTGGCGGCCAATATCTTCCTGGGCATGATCGAGAGCCCGATCGTGATCCGCGCCTATCTGGACAAGCTGACCCGGTCCGAGATCTTTCTGATGATGGTGGTCGGGCTGGCCACCGTCGCCGGGTCCACGATGGTGGCCTATGCGACCATCCTGTCAGCGGTCCTGCCCAATGCGGCGGGCCACGTCCTGGTCGCCTCGATCGTCTCGGCACCGGCAGGGGTGCTGCTGGCGCGCATCATGATCCCGGAAAAGCCCGGCGAGGGCGGGGCGGTGGCCGACTACGGCTCGGCGCTGAAATACGACTCGGGCGTCGACGCCATCGTCAAGGGTACGGCCGACGGCCTGATGGTGGTGATGAACATCTCGGCGGTGCTGATCGTGTTCGTGGCCCTGGTCGCCCTGGTCAACATCATGATCGGCTGGATCCCGGTGTTCGGAGAGCCACTGACCCTTGAACGTCTGCTGGGCTGGATCTTCTGGCCGGTGGCCTGGCTGACGGGCGTCGAGGCGTCGGAGGCCGGTCGGGCCGGCTGGCTTCTGGGCGTCAAGCTGACCCTGACCGAGTTCGTCGCCTTCATCGAACTGGGCAAGGTTCCGGCCGCCGAGATGAGCGAACGGACGCGAATGCTGATGACCTATGCCCTATGTGGCTTTGCCAACATCGGCTCGGTCGGGATCACGGTGACGGGCCTGTCGGTGCTGATGCCTGAACGGCGCGAGGAGGTTCTGGGCATGATCTGGAAGGCGCTTTTCGCGGGCTTCTGCGCCACCCTGATGACGGCGGCGGTTGTGGGGGCCATGCCGGCCTCCATATTCGCCTGAGCCGAACACAGGATCGACCGATGAAACTCTATACGTCCAAGCGCGCGCCCAACCCGCGCCGGGTCCGCTGGGTCATGGCGGAAAAGAACATCACCGACGTCGAGATCATCGAGATCGACATCATGTCCGGCGACCACAAGACGCCCGAGTACCGCAGCAAGGTCGGCGTGCCCCACGTCCCGGCGCTGGAACTCGACGACGGCACGACCATCTCGGAATCGGTCGCCATCGGCCGGTATCTGGAATCCATGTACCCCGAGCCCAATCTGTTCGGCCACGATGCCCGCGAACAGGCGATCATCGAGATGTGGACCCGGCGCTGCGAATTCTATCTGGCCAATCCGCTGATGCTGAACGTGCGCCACTCGCACCCGGCCCTGGCCGCGCTGGAAGGGGTTCAGGTCGCCGAAGTCGCCGAATACAACCGGGTCTGGGCCGAGCGTTTCATGCGCACCCTGGACCGCCAGCTGGCCGATCACGCCTTCATCGCCGGGGACCGGTTCACCATCGCCGACATCGTCGCCACGATCGGCCTGGATTTCGCGCGCCTGGTGAAGGTCCGCCCGCCCGAGGACCTCGTCGCCCTGAACCGCTGGTACGAGACCTGCCGCGCCCGTCCGGCGGCGTCGGCCGGCGCCTGATCTTGAATTTTCGCCCTAGCCAGGTTAGCTAGGCTGCATGACCGTCACCGCGAACATCCATGAAGCCAAGACAACACTGTCCAAGCTGATCGAACGCGCCCTGGCGGGTGAAGAGGTCATCATCGCCAAGGCGGGCAAGCCTGTCGTGCATCTGACACCGATCCAGCCGCCCAAGCCGACGGGTCGAAAGCGCGGCATCCTCGGCGCGATGAAGGGGGAGTTCAAGCTTCGGCCCGGCTGGGATTCGCCCGAACTCGACAAGGAGATCGAGGACCTGTTCTACAGCAAACGGCTTCACGGCGAGTACGGCGGCGTGGCCGAAGAATGAGGTTGCTGCTGGACACCAACATCCTGATCCGGATGCTGGAGGAGCCTCACCTGTTGAAACCCCGGGTCCGCGATCTGCTGGACGATCTGGACAATGATCTGTTCGTGACCACGGCGTCCCTCGTGGAAATTTCGATCAAGGTCGGAACCGGCAAGCTGGCCATGCCGCCGGACCTTTTGGCCCGGCTGGACGCGCTGGGGTGCGAGCTGCTGCCAGTTCATGCGCGCCACGCCATGCGGATGGCGCGACTTCCAGTGGTTCACAAGGACCCGTTCGACCGACTGATCGTGGCCCAGGCCATGGCCGACGATCTGATGCTGGTGACGACGGACAGCCGACTGGCGGACTACGGCGTCGCCATGATCCAGGCCTGACGGTCAATCCCTCGGGGTGAATTTCCGGATGATGCCGGAATAGGTCATCAGGGTCCGCTCGCCGGTCGTGATCTGGCCGCGCACAAAGACCAGCGACTTGCCCGAACGCACCACGTCACCCGTCGCCTCGACCAGTTCGCCGACATAGGCACCGTCGATGAAGGTGGAATCGAGCTGGATCGTCACCCCCGCCTTGCCCTCCAGCTCGTTGTAGGCGGTCTGGAACAGGGCGATGTCGGCGAAGGTCATCAGACAGCCGCCATGCATCCGTCCGCCCGCATTCATGTGATGCGGCTCGGCGCGGAACGCCGAACGCACGCGCCCCGTCCCGGACATCTGGAAATAGAAGGGGCCGACGGTCTGATCGAAGGTGCCCTTCAACGCCCAGGTCTTCCAGCCTGCGAACTCGCCTTCGGTCACCGTGACGATATCGACCATCGCCTGCTCCTTCACCTGACGCGCTTTGCGCTGCTTGAGGCGGGTTCCGCCTTCTTCTCGCGCCCGCAATGCCTCATAGAAGCGCAATGAGCGACCCCATCGAAACCGCAATCTTCGAAAAACTGGCCCGCGTCGATCCCAAGGGCGACAACGGCAAGAGCATCGAACCCGCCGAAGTGGCCAAGGCCCTGCAACCCGAACAGTGGCAGCGCATGATGCCCAAGGTGCGGGGCGTTGCCCTTGGCCTCATGCGCCAGGGACGGCTGACCATCACCAAGAAGGGCAAGGCGATCGATCCGAACGCCATGAAGGGTGTAATCCGGCTCCGCCTGCCGACGGCAGACGAGACCGCTGCGGCCCTGGCGGCGCTTCCGCCGGTCGTCAACGAGGACGATGACGACTTCGCCTGAGACATCCGGGCCTGGTCTCGATCGGGTCCTTGCCGACATCCGGGCCTGCCGCGCCTGTCTGGGCGAACTGCCGCACACGCCGCGGCCGGTGGTACGGGTCTTTCGCCAGACGCGACTGCTGATCTGCGGCCAGGCCCCGGGCCGGCGTGTCCACGAAAGCGGCCTGCCCTTCACCGATCCGTCCGGCGACCGGCTGCGAGACTGGATGGGCGTGGACTACGAGACCTTCTACGCCGACCCGCGCATCGGCGTTGCGGCCCAGGCCTTCTGCTATCCAGGCACGGCCCCGAAGGGCGGGGACTATCCGCCACCGCGACGTTGCGCCGAACTGTGGCGGCCCCGGCTGCTGGCTGCTCTGCCGCAGATGGAACTGACCCTGCTGGTCGGCGGCTATGCCCAGGTCTGGGCGCTGGGTCATCGTGCCAAAGCGAACATGACCGAGACCGTGCGGGCGTGGCGCGCGTATGCGCCCGACATCCTGCCCATCCCGCACCCGTCCTGGCGCAACACCGCCTGGCTGCGCAAAAATCCCTGGTTCGAGGCCGAGGTCGTGCCTTACTTGCGCCAGCGGGTGAGGGACATTCTCGGATCATGATCTTTCGCGTTTTCGTCCTGGCGGTTGCGCTCGCCCTCGCCTCCTGCGCCACCCCCTATGTCCAGCCGCCGCTGACGCCGCCTGCCACCTTTGCCGGACCCGCCATCGTCGAGCCGCTCCGACCGGGATCACCCGGTGCCTTCATCGTCCAGGACGGCGCGCGCCTTCCCTTCCTGCGCTGGACACCCGCCGACGGTCAGCCCGACGTCGTCATCGTCGCCCTGCACGGGATGAACGACCACGACGCCTCGTTCAGACTCGCGGGGCCGTGGTGGGCGCAAGCCGGGATCGAGACCTGGAGCTTTGACCAGCGTGGCTTTGGCCGGGCTCCCGGGCGCGGCGAATGGGCCGGGGAGGCGACGATGGTCGAGGACCTGCGAACCGTCACCGCCCTGGTCCGCGCGCGGCGTCCGCACGCCACGATCGCGGTGGTGGGCGAGAGCATGGGCGGGTCGGTGGCGGCCGCCGCCTTCGCCTCGGACCGTGCGCCCGACGCCGACCGCCTGATCCTGCTGGCCCCCGGCGTCTGGGGCTGGTCCAGCCAGAACATCGCCAACCGCACCAGCCTGTGGATCGCCGCCCGCGCCCTGGGGTCGACGGCGGTCCAGCCGCCGGACTTCATCGCGAAGCACATCCTGGCCTCGTCCAACCTGTCCGAACTGGTCCGCAACGGCCATGACCCCGACAGCATCCTGTCGACCCGGTTCGACACCATCTCGGGCCTGGTCAGCCTGATGGAGACGGCGTCCAACAGCCTGGGCCGCACCCGCCTGCCGACCCTGCTGATGTACGGTGCCCACGATCAGGTGGTGGAGCCCGGGCCCATGCGCCGCGCCCTGACCCGCGCCAGCGAGGCCCCGAACCTGCGCACGGCCTGGTATCCCGACGGCTGGCACCTGCTGAACCGCGACCTGGATGCAGAGGTCGTCTATCGCGACGTCGCGGCCTGGCTGCGCAGCCCGGACCCCCTCGCACCGCTGCCGTCTGGCGCAGGCCCGGTCCAGCCGCAGCTCGGACGCCGCTAGGAGCGCGCCCATGTCGCGGCCGCCCGCGCTGTCCGTCGGCGAATCTGGTCTATAGTCGCGCCGGGCTTTCAGGGGGACAGGATGGCGGATACCGAAAAGCCGGCTCAGGCCCTGGCGGACGACGTGCTGGGATTTGGCGCAAGCGAACTGGTCACCGTCAGGGATCTGGTCCTGCGCCCGGTCACGGTGTTGCACGCCTGGATGGAGCAGGGTGCCCACGGGGGCGGTGCCTATGCACGCCCGCTGCGGCTCTATCTGGCGCTGAACGCGATCCTGATGCTGCTCCTCTTTTTGCGCGGGGGTGCTGGATACATGCTGGACGGCCTGCCTGCCGGGTTCATGGACCCGCTCCTCGCGAGTTCGGGAAAGTCGAGGGACGCCTTCATCGGCGACGCCGATGGCTGGATGACCCTGGTCATGGTGCCGTTGCTGTCCTTCTTCTACGCCCTGGCGGCGGCCCCGCTGCTTCGTCTGTGGGACAGGGCGGATCTGGGCTGGCGTCGCGGGTTCCGGGCGGCCTTCGGCTGGCTGTGCGCATGGACCGTCCTGATGCTGCCGATCTCATGGTGGGGCTATGGCACCGGACCGCTGGCAGGCCTCGTCTCCCTGGCCATCATCATTCTGGGCCTCGTCGCCTTCCTGCGGATGGGCCGGGGCCGATGGTTCAGGTCGTGGTTCGCCGGGGTGGGCAAGGCGCTGCTTCTGATGCTCTGCGTCCAGATCGCCGCAGTCTTCGGCGGTACGCTGGTCGTCGGTATCGGCCTTCTGGGAGCGGCCGCGACGCCCTGACCCGTTCAGAGCCATGGTCGCTTCAGTGAGGCGATCGACAGGCGGACATAAGGTTCATCACAACGGACACCACGAAGGCACAACGGACACGACGGGACCGAGCAGATGGCAAAAGTCTGCTCTGTACCGAGAAATGACTGGAAGCGGCGAAGCCGCCTTGGTTCGTCCGCGCCTTGGACGCTTGCAACCGCAATCCCGAAATCCCCTCGGTCTCGTCGTGCCTTCGTTGTGTTCGTTGTGTTCGTTGTGATGAACCTTTCCAACGCGCCCCAACTCAAACGCCGAACGGTCTAGGCTGGCGACAGCCAAGGATTTTAACTCCCCTTAACGCGGCATTTACCACGCAGGCGGCAGTTTCTGCCTAGCGGGGCACACGGGCTCCCCCGTTTCAGTATGTGTGGGGACGCGTGGGCGGCTTTACGGCGGCGTTGCAGAGATTTGGGATCGGGCGCCTCGCCATGGTGCTGGGCGTCGGCGCGGGTGTCGCGGCGGTGCTCGTCCTGTTGATGATGCGCGTCGGCCAGTCGCCGGACGCCCTGCTGTATTCCAACCTGGACCTGAAGGAGGCGGGCGACATCACCGCCTCGCTGGAACAGGCCGGCATCAAGTACAAGACCCAGGGCGACGGCTCGACCATCATGGTCAACCGCGACGAGGTCGGCACGGCCCGGATGATGGTGGCCCAGAAGGGTCTCGTGACCTCGGGCTCGGTCGGATACGAGCTGTTCGACAACCAGTCGGTGCTGGGCCAGACCGAGTTCCAGCAGAACCTCAATGAAAAGCGCGCCCTCGAAGGCGAGCTGTCGAGGAACATCCTGTCGTTCCGGGGCATCTCCTCGGCCAAGGTCATGATCGCCCTGCCGCGCCGCGAGATGTTCGCATCCGATACCGCCGAGCCCACGGCGGCCGTCACCGTCGGCGTCGGCGGTCGCGCCCTGACCGGCGATCAGATCCAGGCCATCCGCAACGTCGTCGCCTCCTCCGTGCCCGGCCTGAAGCCCGAACGGGTCACCGTCACCGACACCGCCAACCGCACCCTCGCGGCCGGTTCTGCGGACGGTGGATTCTCGGCCGCCTCGGCGTCGGACGCCAAGAACGAGGCGGAGATGCAGCTTCAGGCCCGCATCCTCGACATCGTCGAGGGTGTCGTCGGTCCGGGCGCAGCGCGCGTCCAGGTCACCGCCGAGATCGACCACAGTCGCGCCACCACCCAGGAACAGAAATTCGACCCCGACGGCCAGGTCGTCCGCTCGACGTCCACCAACGGCACCCAGTCGACCGACACCACCGGTCAGGCCGACGGCGGCGCGACGGCGACCAACAATATCCCGGGCGGCGCGCCCCCCGCGACGACCCCGGTCGGCTCCAGCGACACCGCCAATACAGAGACGACCAACTACGAAATCTCCAACACCACGACGACCACCATCCGCGAGGCGGGCGAGGTGCAGAAGCTGGCCGTCGCGGTCGCCGTCGACGGCGTCTGGACCCCGGCCGCCGACGGCCAGGGTGAGCCCACCTTCGCGCCCCGCTCGGCCGAGGACATCGCCAAGATCGACGCCCTGGTGAAGGCCGCCATCGGCTTCGACCAGCCGCGCGGCGACCAGGTCAAGGTCGAGGCCATCCGCTTCAGCCGCGACACCTCGGCCGCCGGCGGCACCGAGGCCAAGGCCTCCATGCTGGACTTCACCAAGAACGACATCATGCGCGGCGTCGAGCTGCTGGTGCTGCTGGTGACCGGCCTGTTGCTGATCTTCTTCGTGCTGAGGCCGTTGCTGAAGTCGGCGACCGGCGGCGCGGGCGGCGGCCCTCTGGCCGTGGCCATGGCGGGCCCCGGCGGGCCGGGCGTTACCCAGCTTCAGGCCACCCTGGCGGGCGGCCAGCCCATGCTCGGCGGCCCTCCGTCGGAGATGGATCAGCGGCTCGACATCGCCCGCATCGAGGGACAGGTGAAGGCCTCCTCGGTCAAGAAGGTCGCCGAATTCGTCGAAAAGCACCCGGATGAGTCCACGGCCATCCTGCGCAGCTGGGTGCACGAAAGCTGATGGCAAAGCAGGCTGGAAGTACCAAAAAGGCTTCGGTCGAGGACGCCAAGAAGCTGACCGGGCCTGAGAAGGCTGCGGTCATCCTGCTGTCGCTGGGCGAGGAACACACCCAGTTGTGGAAGAACCTCGACGACGAGGAGATCAAGGAGATCTCCCAGGCCATGGCGAGCCTCGGCACCGTCTCCTCGAACGTGGTCGAGGAACTGATGATGGAGTTCGTCTCCGGAATGAGCGGTTCCGGTGCGGTCCTGGGGTCGTTCGAACAGACCCAGAAGCTGCTGGCCGCCTTCCTGCCGCCCGATCGCGTCGACGGCCTGATGGAGGAAATCCGCGGTCCCGCCGGCCGGACCATGTGGGACAAGCTCGGCAATGTGAACGAGAGCGTCCTCGCCAACTATCTGAAGAACGAATACCCCCAGACGGTCGCGGTCGTTCTTTCCAAGATCAAGCCCGAGCACGCCAGCCGCGTCCTCACCGCCCTGCCCGAGGATTTCGCCCTCGAATGCGTCCAGCGGATGCTGCGCATGGAGCCGGTGCAGCGCGATATCCTGGACAAGATCGAACAGACCCTGCGCACCGAGTTCATGTCCAACCTGGCGCGGACGTCCAAGCGCGACAGCCACGAGATGATGGCCGACATCTTCAATTCGTTCGACCGCCAGACCGAGGCCCGGTTCATCGGCGCGCTGGAGGAACGCAACCGCGAGGCGGCCGAGCGGATCCGCGCCCTGATGTTCGTCTTCGAGGACCTGTCCAAGCTGGATCCCGGCGGGGTCCAGACCCTGTTGCGCGTGGTCGAGAAGGACAAGCTGGCCCTGGCACTAAAGGGGGCGTCCGAAACCCTGCGCGAGATGTTCTTCACCAACATGAGCGAGCGCGCGTCCAAGATCATGCGCGAGGACATGGAATCCATGGGTCCGGTCCGGCTCAAGGACGTCGACTCGGCCCAGATGGCCATGGTCCAGGCGGCCAAGGACCTGGCGGCCAAGGGCGAGATCATGCTGGCCGGGGCCGGCGGCGCCGACGACGAGCTGATCTACTGACATGGCCCACGTCGCCCCCCTCAACTCCCGTCCCTTCTCCTTCGACACCGAGTTCGCCTCGGACGGATCGACGACGCGCGCCGGGGCCGCCTTCGTGCCGACCAAACGCGCCTATCTGCCGTCCGAGGTCGAGGCCCTGGTCGCCCAAGGCCGTCTCGAGGCCCGCGAGGCCGCCCTGGCCGAGGTCGAAAGCATGCAGGCCATGGCTTTGGCGGCGATCGGACAGGCCATCGCGGCCTCGGCCCCGGCCCTGGGTCAGGTCGCCCAGGCGCACCGCGAACAGTCGGCCGAACTGGCCCTGGCCGCCGCCCGCGTCATCGCCACCGCCGCGCTGGACCGCTTCCCGGCCGGTCCGTTGCAGGAAGCGCTGGAACAGCTGGGCTCGGAGATCGACGCCGCCCCCCGGCTGGTGATCCGCGCCCGGGGTCTGGACGAGACGGTGCAGGCCCGGCTTCAGGCCCTTTGCGCCGACTCCGGATTCTCCGGCCTGATCGCCTTCCGGGACGATCCGGGCATGGCCACCGCCGCCTTCCAGCTCGAATGGGCCGACGGCCGTGCCGACTACGATCCGGCCGAGGCCGCTGCCCGCATGGGCGAGGCCCTGGCCGCCGCCCTCGCCGCCGAGGCCGGACACGCTGAAACCCTGAACGGGAGCCCCCACTGATGGCTGACGATTTCGCCCTGGAGGAGTTCGGCGCCTCCACCGCCCTGGCCACCGCCGACGACGCCGGCGACAAGAGCGCCACCGATCTGGCCACCGTCTTCGACGTGCCGGTCAACATCTCGGCCGTGCTGGGCAAGGCCCACATGACCGTGGCGCAACTGCTGAAACTGAACCGGGGATCGGTGCTGGAGCTGGACCGCAAGGTCGGCGAAGCCATCGACATCTTCGTCAACAACCGTCTGGTCGCGCGCGGGGAGGTCGTCGTCGTCGAGGATCGGCTGGGCGTGACCATGACGGAAATCATCAAGACCGAGGACTCGGCCGCTTAGGCGGTCGGTCACGCGTAAGAGCTTAGAGGAGAAGACCGATGCGGCTTCTGGTGGTGGGTCGGCTGAGCGGACAGCTCGCGGCGGCGGTGAAGATGGCCATGGCGCACGGCGCCAAGGTCCAGCACGTCGAACGCACCGATCAGGCGACGGAACAACTGCGCCGGGGGCAGGGCGCCGACCTGCTGATGGTCGACTACAATCTGGACATCGCCGGTCTGATCGCGGCCAACGACGCCGAGCGCATCCATGTCCCGGTGGTCGCCTGTGGCGTCGACAACGATCCGGTCAAGGCCGCTGCCGCCATCCGCGCGGGCGCCAAGGAGTTCATCCCGCTTCCGCCCGAGGCCGATCTGATCGCCGCCGTCCTGTCGGCCGTCGCCGACGACGAGCGCCCGCTGATCTCGGCCGATCCGTCGATGCAGGCCGTGGTCAAGCTGGCCGATCAGGTCGCCCGGTCCGAAGCCTCGATCCTGATCACCGGCGAAAGCGGTGTCGGTAAGGAAGTCATGGCGCGCTATCTGCACGTCAACTCCAAGCGCGCCGAACGCCCCTTCATCAGCGTCAACTGCGCCGCCATCCCCGACAACCTGCTGGAATCCGAACTGTTCGGGCACGAGAAGGGCGCCTTCACCGGTGCCGTCGCCCGCCGCATCGGCAAGTTCGAGGAGGCCGACGGCGGCACCCTGCTGCTGGACGAAATCTCCGAGATGGACGCCCGGCTCCAGGCCAAGCTGCTCCGCGCCATCCAGGAACGGATCATCGACCGCGTCGGCGGGACCAAGCCCGTGCCCGTCAACATCCGCATCATCGCCACCTCCAACCGCGACCTGGCCAAGGCCGTCGCCGAGGGCACCTTCCGCGAAGACCTTCTGTACCGCCTCAACGTCGTCAACCTGCGCCTGCCCGCCCTGCGCGAACGGCCCGGCGACGTGGCGGTCCTGGCCGATCACTTCGTCAAGAAATACGCCGCCGCCAACGGCGTGCCGGTCCGGCCCCTGTCGGTGGACGCCCGCCGCGCCCTGGCCGCCCACCGCTGGCCCGGCAACGTCCGGGAGCTGGAGAACGCCATGCACCGTGCCGTCCTCCTGGCCGTCGGCCCCGAGATCGACGCCGAGGCCATCCGCCTGCCTGACGGCCAACCCTTGATGGGTGCGGTCGCGGGCACCGACGCAGGGCAGGGAGGCCTCGCCGCCCGCGCCGCCCAGACCGCCGACGCCGTCTCGCGCGCCTCTGTCGGCCAGACCGTGGCCCAGATGGAAAAGACCCTGATCCTCGACACCCTGACCCACTGCCTCGGCAACCGCACCCACGCGGCCAACATCCTGGGCATCTCGATCCGGACGCTGCGCAACAAGCTCAACGAATACGCCGACGAGGGCACCTCGATCATCGCCCCCCAGACCGGCATCGCTACCGGCGGCTATTCGTCCAGCGCGGCGTGATCTGATGATGGGTGCGGATCGCAGAAGCGTCCTGACCGGGCTCGGGGCGCTGGGCCTGATGGGCTGTGCGCCTGCGCCAGACCTGGCGTCGTCGGCAGAGTCGGTTCGGGATGTCAGCGAGCCGTTCGACCTGTCGGCTCTTGAGCGTCGCGGCGGCGGCCGTTTGGGCTTCGTCGCCCTGGATCAGGGAAGTGGTAAGGGTCTGACGTGGCGCGGCGACGAACGCTTCGTCTACTGCTCCACCTTCAAGATGTACCTCGCCGCCGCGACCCTGCTGCGTGTCCAGGCCGGCGAGGAACGGCTCGACCGCGCCATCCCGATCACCCGGGCCGACATGATCAACCATGCCCCGGTCACCGGGCCCGCCGTCGGCTCGACCCTGACCGTCGAACAGTTGATGAAGGGCACGGTCGAGGTTTCCGACAACCCCGCTGCCAACCTGCTGCTGAAGGCGCTGGGCGGCATCGACGCCATGCGCGGCTTCTACCGACGCGACCTCGCCGACGACAGCACCACCGTCGATCGCTTCGAGCCCGAGATGAACCGTCTCGACGGCGACAAGGATACCATCACCCCGATCCAGTCGACGGCCAACATTCGCCAGCTGTTCCGCGACAACGGCACGCTCCTGTCCGGTGCCTCGAAGGACAAGCTGCTCGGCTGGATGTTCGCATCCCCCACCGGCGCCGCCCGGATCAAGGCCGGTGTGCCCGCCGGATGGCGCGTGGCGCACAAGACCGGCACCGGCGGCTATGGCCCGACTAACGACATCGGCATCCTGTATCCCCCGACCGGGGCGCCGGTGATCGTCGCCGCCTACTACCACGCGACCTCGACCTCTTCGGCCGCCGCCAATGACGCCGTGATCGCACAGGCGACGCGACTGGCCCTGACCCGGCTGGGCCGCGCATGACCGACGTCCCTGTTCAGCCCGTCATGATGAAGGACGGCATGGCCCGTCCAACGGGTGGCGACATTCGCGGCTGGCTGATGCGCGGCGAGGTCGGGATGGCGGTCGGGGTGATCGGCGTCATCCTGCTGCTGATCCTGCCGGTCCCGAAATTCCTGCTGGACCTGCTGCTGGCCATCAGCCTGGTCTCCAGCGTGCTGATCCTGATGACGGCGCTGATGATGAAGCGGCCGCTGGACTTCGCCATCTTTCCGACGGTGCTGCTGATCTCGACCCTGTTCCGGCTGGGCCTCAACCTGGCCTCGACGCGTCTGGTCCTGACCCACGGCCACGAGGGTCATGACGCCGCCGGTCAGGTGATCAACGCCTTCGGCGCCCTGATGATGGGCGGCAGCTTCATCATCGGCATCATCATCTTCGCCATCATCCTGGTGGTGAATTTCGTCGTCATCACCAAGGGCTCGACCCGCATCGCCGAGGTCTCCGCCCGCTTCACCCTGGACTCCATGCCGGGCAAGCAGATGGCCATCGACGCCGACCTGTCCAGCGGCCTGATCACCGAGGACCAGGCCAAGCTTCGCCGCAAGGAGCTGGAACAGGAATCCACCTTCTTCGGCGCCATGGACGGTGCGTCCAAATTCGTGCGCGGCGACGCCATGGCCGGCCTGATCATCGTCTTCATCAACGCCATCGGCGGCATGCTGATCGGCGTCATCCAGCACGGCCTGCCCTTCGGCGAGGCGGCCAATACCTATGTCCAGCTGACCATCGGCGACGGTCTGGTGACCCAGGTGCCGGCCATCATCATCTCCATCGCCGCCGGCTTCCTGGTGTCCAAGGCGGGCGTCGAGGGTTCGGCCGACAAGGCCCTGGTCTCGCAACTGGCCACCAACCCGGTCAGCCTGGGCATGGTCGCCGCAGCATCCGCCCTGCTGGCCGTCATCCCCGGCATGCCGATCATCCCCTTCGTCGGCCTGGCGATCGGGGCCGGCTTCATGGCCTGGCGCCTCGGCCGCGCCAAGCTCAGGCCTCAGCCGACCGAGGCCGAAATGGCCGCCACCGCCTCCGCCGCCAAGCCCAGGGACGACGTCGAGGAACCCATCGGCACCGCCCTGACCATCGACGAGGTCAAGATCGAGCTGGGCTATTCCCTGCTCAGCCTGATCAACGATCTGGAGGGCCGCCGGCTGACCGATCAGATCCGCGCCCTGCGCCGCGCCCTGGCCCAGGAATACGGCTTCGTCATCCCCTCGGTCCGCATCCTCGACAACATGCGCCTGCCGACGCAAGGCTACGCCATCCGCATCAAGGAGATGGAGGCCGGGGCCGGCGAGGTGCGTCTGGGGTCCCTGCTGGCCATGGACCCCATGGGCCGTCAGGTCGAACTGCCCGGCGAACACACCAAGGAGCCCGCCTTCGGCCTGCCCGCCACCTGGATCGACGACGGCCTGAGGGAAGAGGCGACCTTCCGGGGCTATACGATCGTCGACCCCTCGACCGTCCTGACCACCCACCTGACCGAGATCCTCAAGGACAATATGGCCGACCTGCTGTCCTATGCAGAGGTGCAGAAGCTGATCCGGGAACTGGGCGAGGACGAAAAGAAACTGGTCGACGAACTGGTCCCCTCGGTCGTCACCGTCACCACCCTGCAACGCGTGCTTCAGGCCCTGCTGCGCGAAAAGGTCTCGATCCGCGACCTGGGCGCCATCCTCGAGGGCCTGGCCGAGGCCGCGCCCCATTCCACCTCGGTCACCACCCTGGTCGAGCACGTCCGCAGCCGCCTGGCCCGCCAGCTGTGCTGGCAGCACAAGGGCGACGACGGCGCCCTGCCCATCGTCACCCTGTCGCCCGAGTGGGAACAGGCCTTCGCCGACGCCCTGGTCGGCACGGGCGAGGACAAGCAGCTGGCCATGGCCCCCTCACGCCTCCAGGACTTCATCCGCGCCACCCGTGACGTGTTCGAACGCGCCGCCATGGCCGGAGAAAGCGCCGTCCTCCTCACCGGCCCCCAGATCCGCCCCTACGTCCGCTCCATCATCGAACGGTTCAGGGGACAGACGGTGGTCATGAGCCAGAACGAGATCCACCCCCGGGCCCGGCTGAAGACGATCGGGTCGGTCTGAGGTCGCGTTCGACCTTGCGTTGAACCCGGCTGTCGGGCCTTAGTCATGTGAGGGGAGGACCGGCGTGACCATCGACGACTTCATCACACGCTGGAGCGCCGCACGCGGCGGCGCGGAACGCGCCAACTACCAGATGTTCCTGTCTGAACTCTGCGAGGCGCTGGACCTCCCCCGGCCCGATCCTGCCTCGGACGACACCCGCAGCAACGACTACGTCTTCGAGCGGGGCGTGAAACGTCGCGAGTCCGAAGGCATGGCCTCGACCCTGCGGATCGACCTGTACAAGCGCGGGGCCTTCATCCTGGAGGCCAAACAGTCCAAGGCCAACCAGCGCGACGATCAGCTTTCCTTCTTCAAGGCCGACGAGACCGCGTCCATCGCCGCCTCCGAGGGCAAGTGGGACGTGCTGATGCGCAACGCCCGCAAACAGGCCGAGGACTATGCCTTCCGCCTTCCCGCCGACCACCCGGCCCCGCCCTTCATCATCGTCTGCGACGTCGGCTATGTGTTCGAGGTCTATGCCGACTTCTCGGGCTCGGGCCGCGCCTATTCCCACTTCCCCGATCGCAAGGGCTTCCGCATCCGGCTGGAGGACCTGCGCGACAAGGAAGTGGTTGAGCGCCTTCAGGCGATCTGGACCGATCCGCAGTCGCTCGACCCGACACGGGAGTCCGCCCGCGTCACACGGGACATCGCCAAGCGGCTGGCCGAAGTGTCCAAACGCCTCGAAGGCAAACACCCGGCGGAAGAGGTGGCGCTGTTCCTGATGCGGTGCATCTTCACCATGTTCGCCGAGGACGTGGATCTGTTGCCGAAGGGCAAGTTTACCGAACTGCTCCGCGAAAGGCTGGACGCCCCCGACAGTTTCGCCCCCATGCTGGTGGACCTGTGGCGCAAGATGGACGCGTCCGACCATGCCGATCGGTTCTATTCCGGCTTCGGCGTCTACCTGAAGCATTTCAACGGCGGCCTGTTCAAGGACGCCAAGGCGTTTCCACTGGCGCGCGAGGACATCGGCGAGCTTCTGGCCGCCGCCGGCCACAACTGGCGTTACGTGGAACCCGCCATCTTCGGCACCCTGGTCGAACAGGCGCTGGAACCGTCGGAACGGCGCAAGCTGGGTGCCCACTACACCCCCCGCTCCTATGTCGAACGGCTGGTCGAGGTCACGGTGATGGAACCGTTACGCGCCGACTGGAACGCCGCCCTGGTCAAGGCCGCCGACGCCCGCGAGCGGAACGAACCGGCGGAAGCTGTCGCCGCCGTCCGCGCCTTTCATCACCAGCTCTGCACCACCCGCGTCCTCGACCCCGCCTGCGGCACCGGCAACTTCCTCTATGTGTCGCTGGAGCTGATGAAGCGGCTGGAGGGCGAAGTGCTGGAGGCCCTGGCCGAACTCGGCGAGACCGAGACCATCGGCTTCGAGACCGTCGACCCGCACCAGTTCCTGGGCATCGAGCTGAACGTCCGCGCCGCCGCCATCGCTGAACTGGTGCTGTGGATCGGCTATCTGCAACAGCACTACCGCAACCGCTCCGAACACCCGGCCGAACCGATCCTCAAGGCCTTCGGCAATATCCAGCAGAAAGACGCCGTCCTGACCTGGGACGGCTACCCCGAACTCCAGTTCGAGATGAAGGATGGGGTCGCGGTACAGGTCTATCCGAACGCGCGGCGGCCGGACTGGCCGGAGGCGGAGTTCATCGTCGGGAACCCTCCGTTCATCGGCAACAAGCGGATGCGGGACCGGCTCGGCGAACCCTATGTCGAAAACCTAAGAGCCAGCTATCCCAACGTCGGCGAGGGCATCGACTTTGTGATGTTCTGGTGGGCGCGCGCTGCAGAAATTATGGGCCGAAAAAGATCGGCTCTCAGACGCTTCGGTTTGGTCACGACCAACTCGATTACCCAGACTTTCAACAGGCGGGTAATCGAGTCCCATTTGACTGCCAAAGCGCCTCTCGCATTGATCTACGCAGTCCCCGATCATCCATGGACAAAGGCTGATTCGAGTTCAGCCCAAGTACGGATTGCGATGACCGTTGCCGAAATGGGTAGCCGGTCCGGCGAGCATCTGCGCGTCACCAACGAATCCGATTTGGACACCGATGAACCGCGTCTCGAATTCGCACGCACCCTTGGCCGCATTTCATCGGACCTGTCCGTCGGGTCCAGCGTTGTAAGTGCTGATCACCTTCGCGCAGATTTTGACCTTTCTCACCAAGGCGTGACCCCCTTAGGCGAAGGCTTCCGGCTCGAGCCAAGTGAACTTGAACTTCTAGGCTACCTGCCCGGCGACCTGCCGCCTGTGATCAAGAAGTATCTCATTGGTCGTGACCTCGTGCAGCGTTCGCAAACGCGCTTCATCATCGACTTCTATGGTCTCAGCGAACGCGAAGCACGGGAGCGGTACCCGGCGCTTTTCCAAATTATCCTTGAACGAGTGCGGCCCGAACGGCTCCTCAAAAACCGGCAGAGCTACCGGGACAAGTTCTGGATTTATGCGGAGCCGAGATCGCGAATGCGCGATGCTCTCTCCGGGCTCGATCGCTACATCGTCACCTGCCGGACATCGAAACATCGATTGTTCAGCTTTGTCTCCAGCGACTTCATTGCAGATGCTAAAATCGTAGCCATCGCTGCCGAAGAGCCGGGGCTGATGGCGGTTTTGAGTTCAGCTCAACACGTCTTGTGGGCTCGCAGAACGGGCGGGTGGCTCGGGGTCGGTAATGATTCCAACTACAATCACTCCGACTGTTTCGGGAAGTTCCCCTTCCCCGACCCGTCTAACGCTCTTCGGGCCACCCTCCGCGACCTCGGTGAAGAACTCGACGCCACGCGCAAGACCGTTCAGGCCGAGCATCCCGACCTGACCCTGACCGGCCTCTACAACGTGCTGGAGAAGGTCCGCAGCCAGACGCCGCTCGATGCGAAGGACGAGGACGTCAAGGATCGCGGCCGGGTGCTGATCATTAAGGACCTGCACGACCAGATCGACCGGGCGACGATGCAGGCCTATGGCTGGGATGATCTGATCCCCTTACTTTCGTCATCCTCCGGCAAGCCGCTTGCGGCGCAGACCGGGGGACCCAGCGGCGCGCGAGAGCGCGAAACTGCCGCGCACACCGCTGCTTCCGACATCTTGGCCGAACAGATCGCCTTCGGCGCCGCTGGGTCCCCCGGTCTCCGCTTCGCTACGCCGGAGGATGACGAAAGCAAGAAAGCGAATGGGTCGCTGGACGAAATCATCCTCGAACGCCTCGTCGCCCTGAATGCCGAGCGCGCGGCCGAAGAGGCCGCCGGTCACGTCCGCTGGCTGCGTCCCGACTATCAGATCCCGCGCTTCGCCAAGGGGGCGGTCGCGAAATCCGGCGAGCTCGACCTGGGGGCCACGGTCGTCGCCATCGACAAGGGCTTGCCCGTCTTTCCCAAGGACAAGGGCGAACAGGTCATGGCCATTCGCGCCGTGCTGGTGGCCGCCAACCGCCCCATGGACGCCGCAGCCGTGTCCCGTGCCTTCAAGGGCGGAGGCAAGAAGATCGAGCAACGCGTGGTCCAGGCCCTCAACACCCTGGTCCGCTACGCGGAAATCACAGCCCTGCCGAACGGCACCTTTGCGGCCCGCCGCGCCGCTTGACGCCCACCCCACGTCCGTTTCTGACGTACCGCCGTGCTTCAATCCCCGGCATGACCGACGCCTATCGCATTCGTTCGTCCGAGACCTGGGACATGATCCGCGACGCCTTCGTGGGCGGGGAGGCGGCCGAGAGCGTGTGTCGGCGGTTCGCGGTGGGGACCAGCGCCTTCTGGGAGCGGGCGCGGGCGGGGGGCTGGCGGCGGGCGGATCAGGCCGATCCGGTGCCGCGGGACGCTCCGGTCTTCGGCGCGGACGCCCTGGATGACGGCCCGGAGGGGCCGGTCTGGGACCCCTCCGATCCCGACGACGCGTTCGAGGATCCCGACGCCCTGCGGCGGGTGGCGACCGACAAGATGGCCCTGGCCATCCGGCGGGGGCAGGCGCTGGAGGCCCTGCGCTGGTCGCGGGTGGCCCATTCCATCGCCGTCGAACAGCGGGCCGAGGCCGAAGCCGAACGCGCCCGCCTGCGCGAGATCGACGAGGCGACGACCCGTCAGGCCCAGCGCGAGGCCGCCGAGGAGCGGCGCGAGATGGATGCCTTGTTGCGCGAGGCCCAGGCCCTGGCGCGTCTGGCCAAGGCGTCCGGGTCGGTCGCGCCGGACAATCCGGACAGTCCGGACAGGAATTTTTTCGAGGCCGGGGCCGGCGGGCCTTCGGGGTCGGTGCCGAACCGCTCGGACCGCCGACGGGCCCTGCGCGAGGCCCGCCGCGAGCGCCGGGGCGGGGGCGAGGCCGGGCTTGAGGCCAGGCTTGACGGTGGGGGCGGGGGCGGCTCGCCCTGATCGGTGTCCCTCAGCCTGCCTCAGACCCCCAGGATCCAGCCCTCTTCCTGCTCGACCTGTTCGACCAGTTCCGGCGTCGCCGTCTTCGGCGGGGCGAAGGCCTTGGCCAGGTCGCCCTTGTCGTCCATCTCGGCGAAGGCCATCGCCGTGGTGCGCACCTGGGTCTGGTCCTTGAACTCGCCCTCGGTCGGGGTCGTGGGCCACATCGAGGGCCAGACCTCGGCGACCAGCACGTTCAGCGGCTCGACATCGGCGGCCTCCAGCGCGCGCCAGCCCGTGCCGAACGGCCAGACGGCCCCGGCGGGGCCCAGGCTCTCCAGCAGGCGGCGCACCATGGGGATGCCGACCAGGGTCTGGCCGCCCACGGCACCGGCCCCGTGCATCTGCCAGTTCGACTTGGGCTGCAGCCGGCCGCCCTTGATGGCCAGTTCGGTGGCCCGGTACTCGGGGATGTCGGCGCCGGATCCCGCCCGTTCCTCGTGGGGGGGCGGCTTGGTCGTGGTCAGCCAGCGCTGCGCCTGTTTGGCCGGCGCGCCCCAGAAGGGCCAGGCTTGGTCGGTCATCAGCCGGTTCATCTTGGCCGCGACCTGATAGCGGTTGTTGGTGTTGTCGGCCTTGTCCACGACGTTCGACGCCACGAATTTCCACATCGCCGACCAGATCGGTGTGTCCTTCAGGCCCAGCCGCTCTGCCGTCCCCACCGGGTACCCCAGCGAGAAGTCGAACCCGACCAGAACCCGATCCCCACGCTTCCTGTGGTCCGCCAGGATGGAGGTCAGCAGCGCCTCGCCCTCGGCCCGCGTGGCGGCATTGTGGGTCTCGGTATAGAGGCGGAAGCGCACGTCGCGCTTGGCCACGCCGATCCACACCGAGTTCTCGCCCAGCTTCTTGCCTTCGGCGGCGGTCCAGTCGGCGATCACATAGGCGTCGAAAAGGCGGGCCATGGCGGCCTCCTCAAAAGTCAGGGCACAAAACAGGAATGCGGGCTTCTAGTCTCCTCCCCGTTGCGCAGCAATGGGGAGGTGGCGCGGCCCTTCTTCAGGGCCGTGACGGAGGGGGCGACACGGTGTCACAGATGAGGGCTGGCAGGTCTGATCGGAACGACGGTGTCGCCCCCTCCGTCACGGCGCAAGCGGCGCCGCGCCACCTCCCCATGCTTCGCACGGGGAGGAGAGTTACCCCTTCAACAACGCCTCCAG
>NZ_JBIIAY010000033.1:0-27346 GCF_044239655.1 Brevundimonas sp. | reverse complement strand
AGGCCCGGGCGAAGGCGCAGGGACAGGCACCGGCACCGGCACCGGCCTCGGCGCTGTCGGGACCGGTGCCGTCTGCACGGGACGCGGCGGCGCGACCACCGGCGGCGCAGGCGGCGGCGGAAGCGTGGTCTCGTCGACGGCTCCCTCCACCAGAATCAGCCCCGGTCCCGTCGCATAGGGATCGGACCCCAGATCGGTCGCACTAGCCGGCAACAGGATCCGCTGCCCCGGCGTGATCGCCGCTCGGGGCCCCAGGTTGTTGAGGTCGATCAGGGCCTGAACCGGCGTCCGGAACCGCCGCCCCACGCCCGAGATCGTATCCCCCGGCTGGATCACATAGGCCTTGCGCCCGCCCTCGGAGGCGCTCGGCACGGGGTCATATGCGGGTTCAATCGGGGCCTCATCCACGGGCGCAGGCTGCACCACCACTGGCCGCGTCGGCCCGCCGTTGAGGCCCGAGGTGATCGCCGCCGACGGCAGGGCCCCGCCCTCAATCGGTTCGATCGGCGCGGTCAGGGGCGGCGGGGCCTCGACCGGCGCAGGCGGCGTCGCCGGATAGACCGGCTGCGGATAGGCCGCCGGCCCCACCGTCCCGTCCGCCCGCGTCGAATAGCGCGGTGCATCCGGGTAACTCGAACAGGCCGCCGCCGCCAGCGCCGCCCCGGCGATAAGGAAAAGCCTCGTCCAGCCACCCATGCCCATGCCGCTCTCCTCGAAATCCAAGCTCTGCTTTGCCCCGCGTCGCCCCATTAGCCAAGCCGCCAATCGGCACGAAAGTGGGGCAGAGAGGTTCGAGGGGCGAGGGATGAGGGCCGAGGCAAGCGAGCGGCCTTCGTACCCGTCCCTCGCCCCTGGAACCTCGAACCTCGTCCTACCCCTCCTTCGCCGTTCCCTCGACCAGGGGCACGAACCGGACCTCACACAGGCTTTCGCGGCGGAACGAGCCGTCCGGCTGGCCCGAGTAGCGGTGCAGCATCTGCACCGACGTCCTCCCGACCGGACAGACCAGCACCCCGCCCGGCTTCAGCTGTTTCAGCAGTTCCGTCGGTTCGGTCGGCGAGGCGGCCGTCACCATGATCCGGTCGAACGGCGCCTGTTCCGGCCAGCCCAGGCCGCCGTCCGAATGCTTGGTAATGACATTGTCGATCTGCAGCCGCTTCAGCTTCGCCTCGGCTTCGATCAGCAGCGATTTGTACCGCTCCACCGAATAGACATAGCGCGCCAGCCGGCTCAGCACCGCGCACTGGTATCCGCTGCCGGTGCCGATCTCGAGCACGCGGTGGCGCGGCTCGACCTCCAGCGCCTGGGTCATCAGGCCGACGATATAGGGCTGGCTGATCGTCTGGGCGCAGTCGATCGGCAGGGCCTGGTCCTCCCAGGCCTGATCGAGGAATTTCTCATGCACGAAGACGGCGCGGTCGATCGATTCCATCGCCGCCAGCACCTTGCCGTCGGTCACCCCCTGCTGTCGCAGGCTCAGGATCAGCCGACCCGCGCGGTCGTTGTGTAGGTTCATCCCAGACCGGCCTTTGGAGGAACCCCGCCGATCACGCCCTTCAGCCCGTGGACGCTCTCGCGGTGCGTCAGGTCGATGTGCAGCGGCGTGACCGAGATCTTCCCGTCGTCCATGGCACGCAAATCCGTGCCCGGCGCGTGGTCCTGTTTCGCGCCCCGGAAACTCATCCAGTAGTAATCACGCCCGCGCAGGTCGGTGCGCTTGACCGCATGCATCTCGCCGATGCCGCGGAAGCCCTGCACCGTCACCTCGACCTCTTTCACCGCCTCGATCGGTCGGGCGGGGAAGTTCAGGTTCATGACCACGCCGGGGGCCCAGTCCTGTTCCAGCAGCTTCCGGATGATCCCCGGCGCGAAATGGGCGGCGGTTTCCCAGTGGGCGGTGACCTCGTCGTGGAACCGTTCCAGCGACTGCGACAGGGCGATCGACCGCACCCCCAGCGCCATTCCCTGCAAGGCCCCGGCGACGGTCCCCGAGTACGAACAGTCCTCACCCACATTGTGCCCGCGATTGACCCCCGACAGCACCAGGTCCGGCGGCCCGTCCATGATGTCGCTGAAGGCCAGCACGACACAGTCGGTCGGCGTGCCCGTGACCGAGAACCGCTTTTCGCCCAGCCGGTTGACCCGCAGCGGCTCGGTCAGGGTGATCCCCCGCCCCTTGCCCGACTGTTCGGTGGCCGGTGCGACGATCCATATTTCGTTCGGGCTATCGCGCTTCGCGCTACTTGAGCCCAGGTCGTCCAACAGGGTCCGCGCGATCGTCTCCAGGCATTCGAGCCCCTCGGCGTCGATGCCGTCGTCGTTGGTCAGGAGGATTCGCATGATGCCCAACTACCCCGAAGGGTGCCGAGGCGACAACCGACCTCCGGCACTTCCACTCAGCTTCCGCGCAGCACCCGGAAGGTATCCGCCTGGATCACCGTGGCCCCACCGCAGTCGTTGGCGACGCGCGAGCCCTTGAAGTTCATCACGGGGCCGTCCGCCTCGGTCCAGGCGACCGCCTTGCCGCTGAACCGCACCTGGGTCCCGCCCAGGTTGGCCGTCCGTTGCAGATCGCGCGGCAGGACCACCGAGGTACAGGGCCGGGCGAACGGCTGCTGGATATCGCGCTGGCTCTCATACAGCTGGATCTCGCCGTTCACGACCTTGACCCAGCCGGTAAAGCTCTCGGCCCCCGGCTGCGCCTCCGGCGTCCCCGCCTGCTGCGCCGAGGCCGTCCCCGCGATCAGGGCGGCGGCAGTTACGAAAGTGAGCATTTTCATCACGAACTCCTCTTTCCTGTCCTTCTCCCCTTGCGGGAGAAGGTGGCAGGCGGAGCCTGACGGATGAGGGGTGACACGGCCCTCAAAGGTGGGGGCCGCCAGGTTTCGCCACACCGTTACCGCCGGCGTGACCCCTCATCCGACCTCGCTTCGCTCGGCCACCTTCTCCCGCAAGGGGAGAAGGAAAAATCAACCCACGTGGGTCAAGGCCCCCATATAGGGCTTCAACGCATCTGGGACCGCGATCCGGCCCCCCTCGTCCTGATAATTTTCCATGACGGCCACCAGGGTCCGGCCGACCGCGAGGCCCGATCCGTTTAGCGTATGCACGAACTCCGGCTTGCCACCCGCCGACCGCTTGAACCGCGCGTCCATCCGCCGCGCCTGGAAATCCCCGCAGTTGGAGACCGAGCTGATCTCGCGATAGGTCGCCTGCGACGGCAGCCAGACCTCCAGGTCGAAGGTCTTCTTCGCCGAGAACCCCATGTCGCCCTTGCACAGCAGCATCCGCCGATAGGGCAACTCCAGCCGCTTCAGCACGGCTTCCGCGCACGTCGTCATCCGCTCATGCTCGGCGTCAGAATCCTCGGGCCGGGTGATCGAGACCATCTCCACCTTGTGGAACTGATGCTGGCGGATCAGCCCGCGCGTATCCCGCCCCGCCGACCCCGCCTCGGCCCGGAAACAGGGCGTCAGCGCCGTTAGCCGCAACGGCAACTCCTCCTCCGGCGTGACCTGCTCACGCACGAGGTTGGTCAGGGAGACTTCGGCGGTCGGGATGAGGAAATACGGTTCACGATTGCTTAGTTGGGCCTCAACCTCCTTAAGCTTAGCGGTGACTGCTGAGAGGACCTGATCGGCAGAAGTCTCGGCTGGGAAGGGCGGGATGTCCTCAACTTTTTGGTGCCAGATTGCCAAATCGACGACGTGAGATGTTGGGAACAAGTCTTCGGCAAACTTTGGAAGCTGCCCAGTTCCGAACATTGCATTGGTTTTCACCAAATAGGGCGGGTTGACCTCCAGATAGCCATGCTCGGTCGTCTGCAGGTCCAGCATGAACTGTCCCAGCGCCCGTTCCAGCCGCGCCAGCCCGCCCTTCAGCACCGCGAACCGCGCCCCCGACATCTTCGCCGCCGCCTCGAAGTCCAGCAGCCCCATCGCCTCGCCCAGATCGGCATGATCCTTGGCCGCCGCCCCCACGACGGGCCTGGGCGCGCCCTCGCGCTCCGCCGCCCAGACCGCCGTCACCACATTGCCGGCCTCGTCCGCCCCGTCCGGCACGTCGTCTGCCGCCAGGTTCTGTTGCTTGGCCAGCAGGTCACGCAGGGCCGTGCCGACACGGGCTTCCGTCTCGCCCGTGGCGACGATCTCGCCTTTCAGCCCCTCGACCTCGGCCTTCAGCCGATCCGCCTCGACCGCATCCTTGCGCCCCATGGCGGCCCCGATCAGCTTGGACGCCGCATTCCGCTTGGCCAAAGCCTCCTGCCCCGCCGTCTGCGCCGCCCTCAGCTCAGCATCCAGCCGCAGAATCTCCGCCACCAGCGCCTGCGCCCCCTCAACCCCACGCGCCGACCAGCCGCCCACGAAGACGTCCTTGTTCTCGCGAATGGCTTTGATGTCATGCATGGCGTGGGTCTCCTCTAACGCCCCGCCTTACCGCCCACGACACCGTCGGAGCAACCTTGCGAAGTCGTCTTCCCCCGCTGCGCGGCAGAAGAATAAGGTGCCCCCATGTTCATCCTTCCCCTGTTCCTATCCGCCCTCGTCACCACCGCCGCCCCGGCGCAGGATCGGTGGATCGCCGGATGGACCTATGCGCCGGTATCGAGCGTGGGTCCGACCTCGCCGCCGTCGCCGCCCAATCCCAATGACGTGCGCGGCCCCCTCGGCCCCGTCATGGTCGAGAACCAGACCGTCAGCCAGACCACGATCGTGGCCGCCGCCGGGGACCGCATCCGCATCCGCCTGTCCAATCTCTATGGCGCGGCACCCATCGTCGTGGGTGCCGTGACCGTCGCCGTCGGCGACGCAGCCCCCATCCCCGTCGCCTTCGACGGCGCGTCGGGCCTGACCCTGCCGGCCGGGGCACCTCGCCTGTCCGACCCGGTCGCCCTGCCCGTCCGCGCGCTCGACCGCGTCAACGTCAGCGTCTTTTACCCGGCCCCGACCGCCCTGCCGACCCACCGCCTGCGTCAGGTCCTGCGCGACGGCGACGCCTCGGCCGAGCCTCTCGCGCCCGACGCACCCAGGATGCGCCTCGGCGCCCTGCTGACCCGGATCGAGGTCGAGACCGAGGCGCCCACCGCCGTCGTCGTCGCCCTGGGCGATTCGATCACCGAGGGCACCGGCTCACTGCCTGGCGGTCTGGGCGGCTGGCCCGAACGCCTCGCCGCCCGCATGGTCGACGCCGGGCGGCCCTATGCCGTCGTCAACGCCGGCATAGGCGGCAACCGCCTTCTGCATCAGGGATCGGGGCCTTCCGGCCTGGAACGGCTCGACGCCGACGCCCTGGCCGTGCCCGGCACGACCTGCCTGATCCTGCTGGAGGGGATCAACGACATCGGTCGCCCCACCCGGCCCGAATACGCCCACGAAGCCGTCACCGCCGACGACCTGATCGCCGGCTATCGCCAGGTCCTAGCGCGCGCAAGGGCCGCCGGGATCAAGCTCGTCGTCGCCACCATCCCGCCGTTCGAGGGGGCCAACTATTTCAGCGAAAAGGGCGAGGCGATCCGTGTGGCCACGAACGCCTGGATCCGCACCTCGCCCGAGATCCACGGCTTCGTGGATTTTGACGCCGCAATCCGCGACCCGGCAAACCCCCGACGCCGGCGGCCCGAAGCCGACAGCGGGGATCGCCTGCACCCCTCGGACGCCGGCTATCAAGCCATGGCCGAGGCCATCCCCCTCGACGTCTGCGACTGAGACAAGGGAGCGCAGACGACGTCGTTCCTCCGTCCATTTTGTTCTTGCTTTGTTCTCACACGCGTCTATCGTCGTCCCATGGTCCCGGCGACGAAGCCATTGCAGACGAAAGGACGCGGCGCCCGGACCAACGCCACCGGCCGGTACGAACCCGTGGTGCACGAGACCTTCGACGACGGCTGGACGGCCGAAGACGACGCCCCTGCCCCCTTGCGGACCACGCTTACGCCCGAGCACGCCCGCAAGATCATCACGACCAACACCTCGCCCGACATCGGTTTCGACCGCTCGATCAACCCCTACAAAGGCTGCGAACATGGCTGCATCTACTGCTACGCCCGTCCATCCCATGCCTGGATGGGCCTATCCCCGGGCCTGGATTTCGAGAGCAAACTCTTCTTCAAGCCCGAGGGCCCGCGTCTCCTGGAACAGGAGCTCGCCGCCCGCCGGTACGTCTGCAAGCGCATCCACATAGGCGGCAACACCGACCCCTATCAGCCGGTCGAGCGCGAGCACCGGATCACGCGCGGCCTGCTCGAGGTCATGCAGCGGTTCAGCCAGCCCTTCTCCATCATCACCAAGTCGAACCTGATCACCCGCGATGTGGATATCCTTGGCCCGATGGGCCGCGAGAACCTGGCCCAGGCCTTCGTGTCGATCACGACGCTCGACCGCGACCTCGCGCGGACCATGGAGCCCCGCGCCGCGACCCCGGCCCGTCGCCTCGACGCGGTGAAGCGGCTGGCCGATGCGGGCGTCCCCGTCGGCGTCGGCTTCGCCCCCGTCATCCCGGGCCTCAACGACCACGAGCTGGAATCCATCCTGGAGGCCGCCGCCAAGGCCGGCGCCACGCGGGCCATGTATGTGACCCTGCGCCTGCCGCTGGAGATCAAGGACCTGTTCCAGGAATGGCTGGCCGACGCCCGGCCGGACCGCGCCGCCCGCGTCATGTCCCTGGTCCGCCAGACGCGCGGCGGCAAGGACTACGACGCCGACTGGTCCCAGCGCATGAAGGGCACCGGCCCCGTCGCCGACCTGATCGCCGTCCGCTTCAAGGCCGCCGTCAAACGCTACGGCCTGAACGGCCCCTTGCGCGAGCTCGACGTGACGAAGTTCAGGGTCCCCGCCGACGCCCGGCCCCAGTTGGAGCTGTTCGGCTGAGGCTCGGCCGCCCCGAGGGCTCAGCCCAGGGTGACGGTATGGTTCCAGCCGTGGGGGTCGGGCCGTTCACCGCGCTGGATGCCGGTCAGTTCGGCGCGAAGCGAGGTCGTGACCGGCCCCTCGACTCCGCCGCCGACGGCCTGTTCGCCGCCGGTCCAGCGGATCTCGCCCACCGCCGCGACCACCGCCGCCGTGCCGCAGGCGAAGGCCTCGGTCAGCCGGCCGCTGGCGGCGTCCGCCTTCCAGCTGTCGATGTCATAGGGGGCTTCCTCGACCGTCATGCCGCGATCGCGCGCCAGGGTCAGGATCGAAGCGCGGGTGATCCCCGGCAGGATGGTCCCCAGCGGCGGGGTCCGCAAAGTGCCGTCGTCGAACACGAAGAACATGTTCATCCCGCCCAGTTCCTCGACCCAGCGGTGTTCGGCGGCGTCCAGGAAGACGACCTGGTCGCAGCCCTTGGCCACGGCCTGCTGCTGGGCGACCAGGCTGGAGGCATAGTTGCCACCGCATTTGGCCGCGCCGGTGCCACCGGGCGCAGCGCGGGTATAGTCGTCCGACACCCACAGCTTCACCGGCTTGGCCCCGCCCTTGAAATAGGCGCTGGCCGGCGAGGCGATGACGCAGAACATGTATTCGGTCGCCGCCCGGACGCCCAGGAAGGCCTCGTTGGCGAACATGAAGGGCCGCAGATACAGGCTGGAGCCCTCCTGCTCGGGGATCCAGTCGATCTCGGTGCGGACCAGGGCCTCGATGGCGCCGATGAACAGGTCGTCGGGCAGGACCGGCATGGCCAGCCGTTCGGCCGAGCGGGCGAAACGCGCCGCGTTCTCCAGCGGACGGAACAGGGTCACGCCATTGCCCGACCGATAGGCCTTCATCCCCTCGAAGATTTCCTGGGCATAGTGCAGGACGCTGGCCGCCGGATCGATCTGGAACGGCTGGCGCGGCCCGATCTGGGCGTCGTGCCAGCCCTTGGCCTCGGTCCAGCGGATCGTCGCCATATGGTCCGTGAACACCTTGCCGAAGCCGGGATCGATCAGGCGCTTGGCCCGCTCATCGGCTGCGGTCGGCGCGGGATGGGTCAGAAACTTGAACACGGCGATCTCTGGGCAGACTGGATGGGAAAGTCGGGCGTTCCCTAGCCCGTATCGGCCGCCGTGTTGAGGGCGTTTGTGACTACCTGCGAAACACTCCGACCAGTTCGACATGCGCCGACCACAGGAACTGGTCGATCGGCGTCACCGTCTCCAGCCGGAACCCGGCGTCGATCAGGGTCCGCGCGTCGCGCGCAAAGGTTACCGGATTGCACGATACCCCGACGACCACGGACGCCTTGGTCCCGACGATCTGGGCCGTCTGGTCCACCGCGCCCGCCCGGGGCGGATCGAAGACGATGGCGTCGCAGCCCTTGAGGTCGAACGGGCTCAGCGGCCGCCTGAACAGGTCGCGCGCCTCGGCCGTGATCTGGCGCAACCCCTTGGCCGACCCGACCCCCGCCTTCAGCGCTGCGATCCCCGCCGCCGACCCGTCGGCCGCCAGCACCGGGGCTACCGTCGCCAGGGGAAAGGTGAAGGTCCCCGCCCCGCAGAACAGGTCGGCGATCTTCTTCGCACCCTTTACCGCCGCCACCGCCCGCGACGTCATCGCCGCCTCCGCCTCCGGCACCGCCTGCAGGAACCCCCCCGCCGGCACCGGCACGGTCGCCGGCCCGAACGCGACCAGAGGCTGGCGCGCCATCATCAAGGTGTCCCCGGCCAGGCTCAGCCGCGCCAGGTCGGCCGCGTTGGCGGCGCGGATGGCCTGCATCTGGCGATCCGCCGACAGCCCGCCCGACTTGCGCTCCACCCCCGTCACGTCGACGTCCAGCCCGGTCAGGGTCCAGGTCGCATGCAGCGTGGGTGCCGACTTCGGATGCTCCAGAAAGGCCGCCGCGATCTTCGCCAGGGCCGGAAACGCCGCCACCAGCCGGGGATCGGCGACCGGGCATGCGTTGACCTCCACCAGCCGCCACGACTTCCGTGCCTTGAACCCCAGGATGACCCGCCCCTCGGGCGTCCGCCGCGCGTGCAGGGCGATCCGCCGCCGCGATCCGGGCGGCGAGGCCACCGTCGCCTCGATCTCGGTCTCGATCCCCTCGCGCGCCAGGGCCAGCCGCACCTGTTCCCGCTTCCAGTCCAGATAGGGCCCCGCCGCCCAGTGCTGCAGCGAACACCCGCCACAGTCGCCATAGTGCGGCGACACCGGCGCGATCCGGTCGGGGCTGGCCTCGACGATCTCGACCCTTTCGGCCCGCCCGTCCTTGACCTCGGCCCGCACACGTTCGCCGGGCAGGGTCAGGGGCGCGAACACGGGCCCGCCGGGCGTCTCGGCGATCCCGTCGCCCTGGGCCCCGATACGGTCGATCGTCAGCAAGTCATCCATGGGGGCCCTTAGCCCAATCCTGAACGAAGATGAACGTCGCGCTCAAAGGCCGTTCAGTTTCGGAGTCGTAAACAGGACGCAACAGACGGGGGCCCGGGTCGTTCTGACCGCAGTCTTCATCTTCAACAGGATCAGACCATGTCCAGACTGTCTCGCTCCATTGCCCTGGCCGCCGCTGCGGCTGCGACCTGCGCGGTCGCCCTCCCCGCCTCGGCCCAGTCCTACTACGGCTCGCCCGCATACGGTCCCGGCTATCAATCGCAGGGCTACTACAGCCAGCCTTCCTACAACGACGGCTACCGCTGCGATCGCGAACGCTCGGGTCGTACCGGCGCGGGTGCCGTCATCGGCGGCGGCCTCGGTGCCGTAGTCGGATCGCAACTGGCCGCACGCGGTCGCCGTACCGAGGGCTCGATCCTGGGCGGTGTTCTGGGTGCCGTCGTCGGCGGCAGCGTCGGTCGCGGCTCCAGTGACCGCTGCTACGAGCAGGGCTCCTACAGCTACGGCCAGAACGGCTACAGTCAGGGCGGATACAGCCAGAGAGGCTATAGCCAGAACAGCTACGGCTACAGCCAGCCCTCTTCGTCCTACGGTTCGGCCAACGTCTACTACGATCAGAACGGCTATGGCCCCTATGCCGCCAACGACCGCCGCTACGACGATCGTCGTCATGACGACGGCCGCCGCGACGACCGCTACGACCGGGGCTATGGCGACAACCGCCAGGTCAGCCCAGACGGCCGCTACGTCTACGATTCACAATACGGCTGGGTCCCGCGCTGATCCGCCACGAGATCATGTCATCGATCAGTTTCAGCCCCCCTGTCGGTCGATGATGTGACGGGAGCCGCCGAGGGAGAAATCCCCCGGCGGCTTTCATTTTCTGAAGAGGGCAAAATCCTCTCCCTCCCCCTCGGGGGAGGGCAGATCGCGCAGCGATCGGGTGGGGCGGTAAGGCAATACAGCGCCGGGTCACCTTGCCCTTCCCACCCGGTCTCCGCTGCGCTTCGACCACCCTCCCCCGCGGGGGAGGGAGAAGCCAGCGTCACCCCTTCACCGCCCACAGCAGGAACTCGACATTGCCGTCGCCGCCGGTGACCGGGCTCTGGGTCGTGGCCTGAACCGTCCAGCCAACGCTCTCCAGCCAGTCTGACACCCGCTGAACCGCCGCCGTGTGGGCCGCCGGGTCCTTCACCACGCCCTTCTTGCTATGCCCCTCGGGCCCCGCCGCCTCGAACTGGGGCTTGACCAGAGCGATCAGGTCGGTCTCCGCCTCGGCCAGCCCGAGCGCCGCCGGCAACACCTTGGCCAGGCCGATGAAACTGACGTCACAGACGATCAGACCGGGTGCCCGCGGGATCAAGCCGGTGTCCAGCATCCGCGCATCGGTCTGTTCCAGATTGACCACGCGCGGATCGTCCGCCACCCGCCGATGCATCTGGCCCTGCCCCACATCGACGGCGAACACGATCGCCGCTCCGCGTTCCAGACAGACCTCGGTAAACCCGCCGGTGCATGCCCCGACATCCAGCACCGACCGCCCCTCGACCGCGACGGGCCACAGGGTCAGGGCATGATCCAGCTTCAACGCCCCGCGCCCGACGAAGCGATGGGCGGCCTCGGCGGTGATCTCGGCGTCCTCGAGCACAGGCTGCGCAGGCCGGGTCGCCACGGTGCCGCCCACCGTCACCCGCCCCGCCTCGATGGCCGCCTTTGCCTGCGACCGTGTCTCGAACAGCCCGCGTGATACCAACAGGTGATCGAGCCTCACCGCAACGTCCTCACCCCAGCGCCTCAATCCGCGCCAGGGCTGCGACCATCCGCGCCTTGCCTTCCTCGGCCTCGGTCAGTTTGGCGCGCTGTTCGTCGATGACGGCGGGGGCGGCCTTGGCGACGAAGTTCGGGTTGCCCAGCTTCTTGTTCACATGGCCGATGTCGCTCTCGAACGCCGCCACGGCCTTGGCCAGCCGCGCCCGTTCGGCGGCCAGGTCGATGATCCCGGCCAGCGACAGGGCCGCCGTCGCCCCGCCGGAGACGAAACTCACGGCCCCCGTCGGCGCGGCCTCGACCGAGGCCACCTCCGACACCCGCGCCAGCGTCAGGATCAACGGCCGGTGCCGCTCCAGCCGTTCGGCCGTCACCGCGTCGGGCGCGACGAAGGCCAGAGGCGGTTTGGCGCCGGGCGGCACATTCATCTCGGCCCGCAGCTGACGGACCTCGGTGACCAGATCGACCAGCCAGCCGATCTCCGCCTCCGCAGCGGGGTCGATGAAGCCGTCGTCGAACCGGGGCCAGGCCGCGCCGATCAGCATCGGCTCGTCGCGAGACGCGCCCTCCCGGCCCAGCTCGGCCCACAGCTCCTCGGTGATGAAGGGCATGACCGGATGCAGCAGCTTCAGCGTCTGATCCAGGGTCCAGGCGGTCATGGCTCGCGTCTCGTCACGCGCGGCCTCATCGGCTCCGTTCAGCACAGGCTTGGACAGTTCGACATACCAGTCGCAGAAGACGTTCCAGACGAAACGGTACAGGCTTGATGCCGCATCATCGAACCGCCCGCCCTCGATGGCCTCGGAGACCTGACGCTCGCACTTGACCAGTTCGCCCCGGATCCAGCGGTTGATGGTCTGCTGCACGCCTGCGGGATCGAAGCCCGCAACCCGGCGGGCCTCGTTCATCTGGCTGAAGCGGGCGGCGTTCCACAGCTTGGTGCCGAAGTTGCGGTAGCCCTCGATCCGTTCCTTCGACAGCTTGATGTCGCGCGTGCCCGACAGGATGGCCATGGTGAACCGCAGCGGATCGGCCCCCAGCTCGTCGATGATGACCAGGGGATCGATCACGTTCCCCTTGGACTTGCTCATCTTCTGGCCCTTCTCGTCGCGGACCAGGCCATTGATGATCACCCGCTTGAACGGCGCCTCACCGTCCATGAAGTGCAGCCCCATCATCATCATCCGGGCCACCCAGAAGAAGATGATGTCCGCTGCAGTCACTAGGTCGGACGTGGGATAGAACCGCTCCAGATCCTCGGTCTTCTCCGGCCACCCCATGGTCGAGAACGGCCACAGCGCCGAGGAGAACCAGGTGTCGAGGACGTCCTCGTCCTGGGTCAGGGCGACGACGGAATCATAGTCGTCCATGGCCAGTTCGCGCGCGTCCTCCTCCGTCTCCGCGACATAGATCTCGCCGTTCGGGCCATACCAGGCCGGGATGCGATGCCCCCACCACAGCTGGCGCGAGATGCACCAGGGCTCGATGTTCCGCAGCCACTCGAAATAGATCTTCTCGTAGGACTTCGGCTCGAACACCGTCGCGCCGGTCTCGACCGCCTTCAGTGCCGGCTGGGCCAGGGTGTGGGCGTCGACGTACCACTGGTCCGTCAGCCACGGCTCGATGACGACGCCGGAACGGTCGCCGTGCGGGACGACGTGCTTCGTCTTCTCGATCTCCTTCAGCCAGCCCTCGGACTCTGCGCGCGACACGATGGCTTTGCGCGCCACGAACCGGTCGAGGCCTCGCAGATCAGCGGGAATGGTGCCCACGACGAACTCCGGCGTCTCGGGTTCGAATTGGTCGTCGGTCTCATCGACGCCGGTCGGTGTATCCTTCCAGTCTAGGATGGCCGCGAACTGGTTCAGGATGTTGATCGACGGCAGCCCGGCTCGCTTCCCGACCTGAAAGTCATTGAAGTCATGCGCTGGCGTGATCTTCACCGCGCCGGAGCCCTTGGTCGGATCGGCATACTCATCCGCCACGATCGGAATGCGCCGCCCGACGATGGGCAGAGTCACGAACTTGCCGACCAGCCCCGCGTACCGCTCATCGCCCGGATGCACCGCGACACCCGTATCGCCCAGCATCGTCTCCGGCCGGGTCGTCGCCACGACGATAAAGTCGCGCGTCTCCCACTCAGTCGCCACACCCTCCTCGTCGAACGCGACCGGGTGCTCGTACGTCACCCCGTCCGCCAGCGGATAGGCGAAATGCCAGTAGAATCCGTCGACCTCGCGCTGTTCGACCTCCAGGTCGCTGATCGCCGTCTGGAACTGCGGGTCCCAGTTGACGAGCCGCTTGTCGCGATAAATCAGCCCCTCGCGGTGCAACTGCACGAACACCTTGCGCACCGCCGCGTTCAGCCCCTCGTCCAGGGTGAACCGCTCGCGCGACCAGTCGCAGGACGCGCCAAGACGCCTCAGTTGCTGCACGATGGTGCCGCCGCTCTCGGCCTTCCAGTCCCAGATCTTCTGCACGAAGGCCTCGCGGCCCATGTCACGCCTTCCGACGTTGCCCGCCGCCGCCAGCTGGCGCTCGACCACCATCTGGGTCGCGATCCCGGCGTGGTCGGTGCCCGGCAGCCACAGCACCGCCTTGCCGCACATCCGGTGATAGCGCGCCAGGATGTCCTGCAGCGTGTTGTTCAGCGCATGGCCGATGTGCAGCGACCCCGTCACGTTCGGCGGCGGAATGACGATCGAATAGGCCTCGGCGGCACCGTCGGTCTTCGGCGCGAACGCACCCGACGCCTCCCACTGCGCATACAGGCGGGGTTCGGCGGCCTTGGGGTCGAAGGTCTTGTCGAGCATAACGCGGTCCGGAAAACAGAAGGGGCGGCCCCGTCGGAGCCGCCCCTGTTGATCTAGTGGGGGATGAAGCCGAGGGCTAGGTGGCGGACCGGGCGATCCGCTCTACCTCGGCCTTGACCGCCGTCTCGACGATACCGGGCAGGTTGGCGTCGAGCCAGTCCTTGATCATGGGACGCAGCATCTCGGCGACCATCCCCTCGACCGTCGAACCCGACATGAAGGACAGGTCACCCCCGGACGGCGCGGCGGCCGGGGCGGGCTTCTTCAGGCTGGACGCCAGACCGGCAAAGGCCGAGGCGGCGCTGGCGGCGGCGCTTTCGCCGACGAGCGAGTCATAGCTGGGGGTCGGCGCGGCCCTCGGGGCGGGCGCTGGTTCCGGCTCTGGCGAGAAGACGTCGAGGTCGCCGATGCTTTCGGCCTCGGGGGCCTCATAGACGTCGGTCAGTTCCAGCACGTCGTCTTCCGGCTCGACCGGCGCGGGCGCAGGCTCGGGTTCCGGGGCGGCCATGAAAGACGCCGGCTCGGGTTCGGGCGTGTAGACCGGCTCGGGCTCGGGCGCGGCCGCCGGGGCCGCAGCCTCGGCCGGGGCGTCGTCCTCGGAGATGATCCGGCGAATCGACGCCAGGATTTCCTCCATCGTCGGTTCCTGGGCGGTCGAATCGGTCATGCGAAACCTCGGGCGAGCCTGGCGGAAAGGGTCCAGGGGCAATCAGCGGACGGCGACGCACGGCGCAGCTTCACCGCGCACCCCCTTGGTCCTGTCGTCGCATCAACGCCCAACGGAATCAACGGCCGTTTTTCGCGTCTTTGGTTAATGTCCGTGGACCCGCAGGTTCAGGCGGCGGGCGCGGTACGGATGACGTCGGACTTCAACTGCTCGTCGATCGGCGCGTCGGCCGCATCGTTGGCGGGCATGACCGGCGGGGCGGCGATTCGGTCGATGGTTTCCAGAACCGCGTCCCACGGCAGGGCCCCACGGTTGCGCACGGCGTTCGCATTGGCGGCCGGATCGTACAGCTCGATGTTCGGATCCAGATCGCCCCCCTCCAGCCGACCCATGGCCGACAGCAGCAGGGCCTGGGCCACATACTCGTTGCGCCGGGCATTGGTCAGCAGGATCTGGGCGTTCCTCAACTCCAGCTCCTGGTTCAGTACGTCCAGAGTGGTGCGCAGGCCGACCTGGGCCTCCTGACGCACGCCCTCGGCCGCGACGGTCGCGGCCCGCACGGCTTCCTCGCCCGCCGCCAGGCTGGCGCGGGTCGAGATGACCTGGGCAAAGGACGACGACACGTCCTGGAGCACGCCCCGGCGCTCGCCCTCGATGCCGATCTGTGCGGCATTGGCCTGTTCGCGGGCCTGGGCCACGCGGGACTGGTTCAGCCCGCCAGTGAACAGCGGGATCGAGATCGAGGCCCCGGCCTGAAACGCCGTGCGGTCGGCCAGGTCGAAGCCGTCGGGGCTGCCCGACCCGCCATAGGACGCGGTCAGCCGCGCCGAGGGCAGATATTCGGCCCGCGCCGCCGCGACCCGGCTCTCGGCGACCCGGAGCTGATACTCGGCGGCCTTGATCGACGGGTTCTCGGCCAGGCCGGTGCTCAGCGCGACCTCGAAATCGGACGGCACGCCGGGCAGTTGCGGCGGCGTCACCAGGGTCGCCGGGGCCTGGCCCACGACGGCGGCGTATGCGGCACGCGAGACCGACAGCTGGGCCTGGGCATTGGCCAGGTCGGCCTGGGACTGGGCCAGACGCGATTCGGACTGGGCCACGTCGGTGCGGGTGATCTCGCCGACCTCGAAGCGGGCGTTGGATTCGTCGAGCTGGCGACGCAGCACGGTCAGGTTCTGCTGGCGGATCTGCAGGATCTCGATGTCGCGCAGCACGTCGACATAGGCCTGGATGACCGAGGCCAGCACCTGTTGCTCGATCGCCCGCAGGTTCTCCCGCCCACCCAGGACGTTCGCCTCGGCCGCCGAGATGGCGTGACCGATACGGCCGCCGGAATACAGGGTCTGCGACAGGCCGATGGAGGCCGAACCCGTCGTCGCCTCGCTGACCCCGTCCGAACCGGGCGAGGCCGGGATGTCGTCGACCCCGTCGCCGTTGATGTCGATACCGGCCGTCGGCGCGGTCTCATTGGCCCCCGCGTGGACGCGGCTGTAGTTGGCGCTCGCCGAGACATCGATCTGGGGCCGCAGGCCTGCCCGCGCCTGGGGCACGCTTTCGTCGAGCGCCCGCTGGTTGGCGCGCTGGGCTAGCAGGGTCGGGTTGGTGCGATAGGCCAGGGCGATAGCCTCTTGCAGGGTCTCCGCGAAGGCAGGCGCGGCAATCCCCGCCATGACGGCGGCGACGCAGGCCGAGGCGAGCACGGACGAACGTTTCAGCATGACCCTATCCCGATGATCGCGCCGGAGAGAGCGCGCCATAAACTGTTGCAGTCGGCGTAAAGCGCAGGTCGACCGCCCTGCGCCAGTTAAGTTTTATTCACGCGGGCGCCAGAGGGCTCCGTCGCGCCGCCGCTACCTTAAAGTGCGAAAGCCGGCGCGGGCGTCATTTCGGCCACGACCCCGGGGTTGGAATCGAACAGTTCGCGCCGCGACACCCCCTCGCGACCCTTGACGTACAGCACCGCCTTGCCGGCCGGTCCCGACCGTTCGACGACCGCCAGACGCCCGCCGACCTTCAGCGCAGCGATCCAGGCCTCGGGCCGCTGGGCCACGCCGACCTCGGACACGATCAGGTCGTAGTTGTCGCCGGACGGCTGGGCCAGCGACTGCATGACCGTCGCTACGCCCGCCTCGGCAAGGCCCTCGGACACCACGTCCAGCACCGCCTGGTCCGAATCCTGGGCTGTCACGCTCAACCCCATCGCCGCCAGAACCGCCGCAGCATAGGGTGCCGCGATGGCCAGGGCCGTCTCGCCGGAACGCGGCTGAAGCGCCTGCAACAGCTTGGCCACGTCACGCGCCATCATCAGCTTGCGGTCGCCGGTGATATCGACCTCGACCTCGGCATAGGCCGCCCAGGCGCGGTCGGGCGCGCAGAACTTTTCTCTCGCGACGGACAGCAGCGCGGCCTGGATACCCCGGTCGGTGACGTCGTTCACCCGGACCTGCGAATCCACCATCACCTTGCGCGCAGCAGCCGTGTCCACGGGGGCGTTATCCATCTTCGACGGCCTTCGGTGAGAGAATCTTTGAAAATCAGCGCCGCTTATAGGTCCGCGCGTTGCGGCCGACAATCCGATCTGATAGCAACCGCGCCTCGCGAGGCCCAGCCCTGCGAGACTTTGGCCCCTCCGCCGGGGCCCCGGGATTGAGACGGCCTGATGGCGGAGTGGTGACGCAGAGGACTGCAAATCCTTGCACCCGGGTTCGATTCCCGGTCAGGCCTCCAACCTCTTTCAATGCCCAGGTTCGGCGTTGCCCTGCGGTCGCCGGTTCCGGCGTTATGACCTCTTCGACAGCAGCACCCGGCTTGCAGCGAAGGCCTGTGACGTTCAGCCTCTGGGTCAACGCGCTCGACGCGAACCAGGGGAACGCCATGAAGACCGGGATCACCCGCCGCGAGACGCTGACCGTCATGACCGCGGGGGCCGCCGCCCTTGCCGGAGGTACGAGCGCCGTGGCCTCGACCGCGATCCAGCGTTGGGGCCTGCACGAGATCGTCCTGACGGCCCCCGGCGGCCCCCGCCCGTTCGACGTCCGGCTGGAGGCGGTGTTCAGCCAGGGCGCGACCTCTCTCGTCATCCCGGGGTTCTACGATGGCGACGACGTCTGGCGGATACGGTTCTCGCCACCTGATACGGGCGAGTGGCGCTGGCGGGCCCGCAGCGATCAGGCCACGCTGGACGGTGCAGAGGGCGTCGTCGATGTCGGACCGGCCACAGGGGAAAACCATGGCCCCGTCGGCGTGACCGCCGGCTATCACTTCGCCTATGCCGACGGGACGCCGTTCCGACAGGTCGGCACCACCAGCTACGGCTGGACGCATCAACCGCCGGCGAAACGACAGGAGACCCTGGCGACGCTTCGCTCAGCCCCGTTCAACAAGATCCGTATGCTGGTGTTTCCGAACACCTCCCTGACCACGAACGAGGCCCTTTTCCCCTTTGCCCGCACCGGAGACGGCGACCGCGACTGGGATCCCGCCACCTTCAACCCCGCCTTCTTTCGACGGCTGGAGCAATGCGTCAGCGCACTGGGCGACCTGGGCATCCAGGCCGACCTGATCCTGTTCCATCCGTATGACGGAAAGTTCGGGCTGGACGAGATGAAGGCCGAGGATGACGTTCGCTACGTGCGCTACGTCACGGCACGCCTCGCGGCCTACCGGAACGTCTGGTGGTCTCTAGCCAACGAGTACGACATCCTGAAGTCAAAGACCGAGGCAGACTGGGACCGGCTGTTCCAAGTGGTTCGCGACCATGACCCTTACGGCCGTCTGCGCTCGATCCACAACTGGCGGGTGCTGTATGACAACGGCAAGCCCTGGGTGACCCATTCCAGCATCCAGAACGGCTCGGCGGTGCTCGATGACACGACGGCCGAGACCTATCGCAGCGTCTGGAAGAAGGCCGTGGTGTTCGACGAGGTCTGCTACGAGGGCTCCCTCGACGAGCGGTGGGGAAATCTCACCGGCCAGGAGATGGTCCGAGCCTTCTGGCACGGCCTGGTCGCGGGAACCTATGTCGGCCATTCGGAATGTTTCCCGGTCGGCGGCGGCTTCTGGCTCGGCGAGGGCGGCACCCTGCGCGGCGAGAGCTGGCCTCGCCTGGCCTTTCTGAAATCGGTCATGGAGGCCGGTCCCCGCCCCGGGATCGAACCGATCGACAAATGGTGGGACCAGCATCTCGGCGGCGCGCCCGGCCAGTATTACCTGCGCTATTTCGGCGACGAGACACCGACGGAATGGGCCATCGACGTGCCCCGCGACGGCATCACCGGCGGCGAACGCTTCCATGTGGATGTGATCGACACCTGGAATATGCGGATCACCCGGCAACCCGACGTCCTCACCCTGGCGAAGAAGGACGGCACGAAATATTTCTTCCACGACCCCGCCCGGCCGACGGTCACGCTGCCGGGCCGATCCTGGATGGCGATCCGCCTTGAGCGGGCCACCTAGCGGGTCGCAGAACCTCCGACACAGCCTATATCCGCACCATGCGCCTGCGAGTCGTCGATCTGGAAACCACCGGCGGGGACCGGACCTCGGAGATCATCGAGGTCGGGATCGTCGATGTCGTTCAAGGGTCCGACGGCGGATGGACCGCCCTGCCCCCGGTGTCGAAACTGTTCCGGCCGCGCGGCGAGATCTCGTTCCACGCCATGGCCGTGCATCACCTGACGCCCGATCATTTCTGCGACGCCGACCCCCACTGCGATGAATATGCCTTGCGCGAGCTGTTCGCGGCCTGCGGGCCCGCCGACGTCATGGTCGCCCATTCGGCCCGGTTCGAACGCGGGTTCATCGCCGACACGGCCCATGGCGGCCTGCCGTGGATCTGCACCCTGCGCAGCGCGAAACAGGTCTGGCCCGACGCACCCGGCCATTCCAACCAGGTGCTGCGCTACTGGCGCGGGCATCGCCACGACCCGGCCCTGGCCGACCCCGCCCACCGCGCCGGCCCCGACGCCTGGGTCACGGCCCACACGCTGATCGACCTGATGAAGACCGCCTCGATCGAACAGATGATCGAATGGTCCAACGCCCCGCGCGACGTGGAGACCGTTCCCTTCGGCAAGCACCGCCGCAAACCCTGGGCCCAGGTGCCGGACGACTATCTGCGCTGGATGGCCGGCCAGTCCGACATGGACGCCGACGTCGTGGCTGCGGCCCGCGCCGAGATCGAACGGCGGGCACAGGCCTGAATCCGGCTGGTATGCCGACCCCGGGTTTCAAACTTCGACCGACCAATCCGTTGCACGACAAGGGATTGATGCGACATCGGCCCCTTCGGCAAGCCTGGGGTCCCACCCGTGTTAGGATGGACCTCTCGGTCTTTGACATCTCGCACCCCTGGCGCTCCCGGTGGAGTCCGGACTCAACGGACTCTCCGGACTCTGTTTTTTGAGTCCGGACTCCCGGGATGCCATTCGGTGCCGACCCGCTCGGAAACCAGGGATGGTTCGAGAAACACTGTTCGACTAAGTGCTTTTTACGCCGTATCCTGAGACTGGCGTCTCACCGCCCCTTTGATTGCCCGGCGGCGCGGTCTAAACCCGGTTCACTGAGGGTCTCCCGGAGTCGATGGTGAAGGTTGCCGAACGCTGGTTCGTGATGGCGGGCATCGGCCTGCTCGGCGCGATTGCGCTGGCCGGGCTGGTGGTGGCGATCTATGCCGCCTGGCTGTTCCACGACCTGCCCGACGCCTCGGATCTGGCTGACTATCGCCCGCCGACCGCGACGCGGGTCTATGCCGGCGACGGCACCCTGATCGGCGAGTTCTCGGACGAGCGCCGGATCTATGTCACCTATGACCAGATCCCACAGCCGGTGATCCATGCCTTCCTGGCGGCCGAGGATCGCAACTTCTTCTCCCACGGCGGCATCGACGTGTCGGGCCTGGGCCGGGCGATGTTCAAGAACATCTTCAACTTCGTCGCCGGTCGCCGGCTCGAGGGTGGCTCGACCATCACCCAACAGGTGGCCAAGAACGTCCTGCTGACCAACGAATCGACCATCGGCCGCAAGCTGAAGGAGGCCATCCTCTCCAGTCGCCTCGAGGCCACCCTGTCGAAACAGCAGATCCTCGAGCTGTATCTGAACGAGATCTTCCTGGGCTACCGGAGCTACGGCGTCGCCTCGGCCGCCTATAATTACTTCGGCAAGTCACTGGCCCAACTGACCCCGGACGAGGCCGCCTTCCTGGCCTCCCTGCCCAAGGGCCCGAACAACTATCATCCCAAACGCCACCCCGGTGCCGCCAAGGGCCGCCGCGACTGGGTCCTCGGCGAGATGGACCAGAGCAACTGGCTGGACGGGGCCAACCTGACCGAGCTGCGCGCGCGCCCCCTGATCACCCAGGACGCCCCCAAGCGCGCCCAGTACCAGGACGCCGACTTCTTCGTCGAAGAGGCCCGCCGCATCGCCGCCGCCAACCCCGACGTCGGGGCCCAGCTGAACGCCGGCGGCTATTATATGCGCACCACCCTGGACCCCTCGCTCCAGACTGCCGCGCGCGATGCCCTGATGACGGGGCTGGAGAACTACGACCGCCGCCACGGCTGGCGCGGGGCCTGGGGCACCACTGACCTCGCCGACGGCTGGCAGGCCGACGCCCTGAAGAAGACCGCGCCGCCCGAACGCCGCGCCTGGGAGGCCGCCGCCGTCACCGCCGCAGCCGGAAGCAGCGTCCAGATCGTCACGGCCCGCACCGGCGAGACCGGCAGCCTGATCGGTGCCGACGTGTCCTGGGCCAACGCCACCCGTGGCCTGAAGCGCGGCGACCTGATCTTCGTGGAGAAGAAGGGCGGCCAGTACGCCCTGAAGCAAATCCCGGCCGTCAACGGTGCCCTGGTCGCCATCGAACCCCAGTCGGGCCGGGTCCTGGCCATGGTCGGCGGCTATTCCTACGCCCTGTCCAGCTTCAACCGCGCGACCCAGGCCGAGCGTCAGCCCGGCTCGGCCTTCAAGCCCATCGTCTATGCCACGGCCCTGGAATCCGGTGACTTCACCCCGGCCTCGATCGTGCTCGACGCCCCGATCAGCTTTGCCGGGGGTGCCAACGGCGGCCGCTGGAGCCCTGAGAACTATAGCCGCGAATACTACGGCCCCCAGACCCTGCGTCGCGGCCTGGAGTTGTCGCGCAACGTCATGACCGTCCGCCTGGCCAACGCCGTGGGCATGAACAAGGTCGTGGAACTGTCGAAGAAGATGGGCGTGTCGGATAACCTCCAGCCCAACCTGTCGGTGTCACTGGGCGCCGGCGAGACCACCCCGTATCGCCTGACCGCCGCCTATTCCGCCTTCGTCAACGGGGGCCGCCGCGTCGATCCCTATCTGATCGAATACATCCAGGACCGGAATGGCGAGACCATCTATCGCGGCGACCGCCGCAACTGCCGGGAGTGCGGACGCGGCTTCTCCGGCCAGGAATCGCCCCGTCTCCAGCCGCGCGGAACCCAGGTCATCGACCCCATCACTGCCTATCAGATCTCGTCCATGCTCGAAGGCGTGGTCCAGCGCGGCACGGCCGCCAGTGCCCGGGGCCTGGGCCGCTGGATCGGCGGCAAGACCGGCACGACCAACGACTACCGCTCGGCCTGGTTCGTCGGCTTCTCGACCGACATCGTGGTCGGGGTCTTCATCGGCTTCGACGACAACCGCTCCCTGGGTTCCGGCGAGACGGGCGCCACCACCCCGGTGCCGATCTTCAACCAGTTCATGCAGGCGGCCCTTAAGGAACGCCCCGCCCGTCCCTTCGTGCGGCCGCGCAACGCCATCTTCCGCACCGTGCGCGGCGTTGAGGAAGCCTTCCGTCCCGGCACCGAGCGGGCTCGCGAGGAAGAGGCCCCGCGCGACCCGACCGCCCCCGTCGGCCCCCAGACCTATGACGACGTGATCCGCAACGAACTGAACGCCACCCCGGCGCAGGGCCCGACCGCCCCACCGCCGTCAGCGCCACCACCCCCGACCAAGGCCCCGGCCCAGGACCTCGAAGGTCTTTATTAAGTCAACGGCCGCCTGACCGTCTTGCCTTCCGCGCCCCGCCTGCGAAGCTGATTGTCGTGGCTTTCGAGAGGGTGGGCGGATGAACTGGACGATGCGCGCGGCGGCGTGGGTGATGGCGGGTGTCGTCGCAGCGGGCCCGACCCTGGCGCTGGCCCAGACGGCAGCCCCGACCTCAACTTCCGTCGAGGCCCGCCAGTCGCTCGCCGAGCCGTCCCTGTCCGCCGACGGCTCGATGATCGCCTTCGTCTCCGGCGGTGACGTCTGGGAGGTCGAGGCGACCGGCGGTGTCGCCCGCCTGCTGGTCACCGACGCGGCGACGGAAGGCCGGCCCCTGTATTCGCCGGACGGCCAGTTCCTGGCCTTCACCTCGACACGCGGCGGCCAGGCCAACATCTACGTCCTGAACCGGACCTCGGGCGTCGTGACCCGGATCACCTATGCCGAGGCCAATGAAGAGCTCGACGCCTGGTCCCCCGACGGCAAATGGCTCTATTTCGCCTCGGCCATCAACGACGTGGGCCGCCAGCCCGACATCTTCCGCGTCGCCGCGACGGGCGGCACCCCGCTGGAGGTCAGCCGCGAACAGTACCTCTCCGAGTTCCAGGCCGCCCCCTCCCCCGACGGCCAGTCCATCGCCCTGATGGCGCGCGGCTTCTCCAACGGCCAGTGGTGGCGCAACGGCTCCTCCCACATCGACCAGAGCGAGATCTGGGTAAAGGGCGTGGCCCAGGACGGGGCCTACCGCCGCCTGCTCGACGACGACGCCCGCCACGCCTGGCCGATGTGGACCCCCGACGGTCAGACCCTGTATTTCATGAGCGACAAGTCCGGCACCGAGAACCTGTGGCGCATCCCCACAGCCGGCGGCGCGGCACAGGCCGTCACCGACTTCAAGACCGGCCGCGTCCTCTACCCTTCGATCGCCGCTGACGGCTCGGCCATCGTGTTCGAGCGGGAGTTCGGTATCTGGCGTCTCGACCCCGCAACAGGCCAGGCGGCGGCCGTGCCCATCACTCTGCGTGGCGGACCAGCGGCCGAGGGGTCGCGCATCCTGCCCCTGACCAGTTTCGACCGAATGGCCCTGTCGCCCGACGGCCAGAAGGTCGCCGTCATCGCCCGGGGCGAGCTGTTCGCCGCCTCGCTCAAGGACGGCGGCCCCGCCCAGCGCATCACCACCAGCATCGGCGCCGAGCGCGAAGTCGTCTGGTCGCCCGACTCGCGCAAGCTGCTGTACGTGTCTGAGCGCGGCCTGGACCGCGTCGTCGCCACCTATGACGTCGCCGCCCTGACCGAGACCGTCCTGACCGGCCCCGGCATCGCCTCGGCCCTGGCTTGGTCGCCCGATGGCAAGTCCGCCGTCTATGTGCTCAACAACCGCGAACTGCGCCTGCTGACCCTGCCGACGCCCGGCAAGCCCACCACGGATCGCCTCCTGTTCACCGGGGCCCTGGCCACCGACGAGCGCGGACCCCGCCCCGTCTGGTCCCCTGACGGCCTGAACATCGCCTTTCCCGTCGTGGACCGCCGCTCCTTCACCAACCTGCACGTCGTCGCCGCTGCCGGTGGCGAGGCCCGCCCGATCACCTTCCTGGCCAACGGCCAGCTGGGTGGCGTCGCCTGGTCGCCGGACGGCAAATTCATCCTGTTCGACACGTCCCAGCGTACCGAGGATTCCCGCATCGTCCGCGTCGACCTGCTGCCCCACGTCCCCAAGTATCGCGAGGACCAGTTCCGCGGCCTGTTCGACCCCGCCAAGCCCGAGGAGACGACGCCCCCGGCCGAGGGCGCGACGCCCGCAACCCCGCCCGGCCCCTCGACCCAGCCGGCCAGACCCTCGGTCGCCATCGTCTATGAGGGCATCCGCGAGCGGGCCACCATCCTGCCGCTGGGCCTGAACGCCGACACCCCGGTCATCAGCGACGACGGCAAGACCCTGGTCTTCCGCGCCAGCGAGCGGGGCCAGCAGAATCTGTATTCCTACTCCATGGACGAACTGGCCGCCGAACCGCCGGTGGCCCAGCAGCTCACCACCACGACCCGGCCCAAGGCCGATTTCGCCCTGACCAAGGACGGCAAGACCCTAGTCTATCTGGAGGGCGGTACGGTCATCTCCAGCCCGCTGGAGAACCCCCGCCCCAAGGCCACCGCCATCGCCGCCTCCATGGAGGTCGATTTCTCGCGCGAGAAGATGGCCGTCTTCGACCAGGCCTGGACCATCCTGAACCAGGTCTTCTTCGACCCCGACTTCAACGGCCAGGACTGGCCCGCTTTGCGCACCCGGTACCAGCCCTATGTCGCGGGGGCGCGGACGTCCGACGAGATGCGCCGTGTCATCAGCCTGATGATCGGTGAGCTGAACGCCTCGCACAGCGGCATCGGTCGTCCCGCCGGCGGCCCGGGCTCCGACCGCATCGGCGACATTGGCCTGCGTTACGACCGCGAGGCGTTCGAGGCCGGTCGCGGCCTGGTGGTGCGCGAGGTCATCACCCTGGGCCCTGCCTTCATCGAGGGCACGGTCAAGGTCGGCGAACGGCTGGTCTCGGTCAACGGCTCGACCATCACCGCCTCGACCAACCTCGACGCCCTGCTCCAGAACCAGGTCGGGCGCCGCACGGTCCTCGGCATCGAGGGTACAGCGGGTCGTCGCGACGCCGTGGTCCGACCTGTCTCGGCCTCGGCGGCGGCGGGCCTGGTCTATCGCCAGTGGGTCAACAATCGCCGCGCCTATGTCGAGCGGGTCTCGGGCGGGCGGCTGGGCTATGTCCATATCCCCGACATGTCGGAGGGATCGCTGAACCAGCTCTATCTGGACCTGGACGCCCAGAACCAGTCGAAGCAGGGCGTCGTCATCGACATCCGCAACAACAACGGCGGCTTCGTCAACGGCTATGCCCTGGACGTCTTCTCGCGCCGGAACTTCCTCACCATGACGCCACGGGACCTGTTCTCGATGCCGGGGCGTCAGGCCTTGGGTCAGCGTGCGCTCGACCTGCCAACGGTGCTGGTGACGAATGAATCGTCCTTGTCCGACGCCGAGGACTTCACTGAGGGTTATCGCGCGCTCGGCCTCGGCAAGGTGGTGGGCCAGCCGACGGCGGGCTGGATCATTTTCACCGGCGGCGAGCGGCTGATCGACGGCTCGACCCTGCGCACCCCCTCGACCCGCATCCAGGGCATCGCCGGCGACGACATGGAGATGAACTCCCGCCCGGTCGACATCGTGGTGGAACGGCCACTGGGCGAGACTGGCGCGGGTGTCGATGCGCAGCTGGACGCGGCGGTGGCAGTGCTGCTCAACGGCCCGCCGGCCGCTCCGACATCGACCCAGTAGAGTTAGCGGGCTTCGACGGCGATCCCGGGAAAGTCGCTGAACACGGCGTCGATGCCCAGGGCATAGTGCCGCCTCAGCTGGGCGGTCAGGTCCCCGTGCTGGGCGGACAGGACGCCGTGGCGATCGCCCTTCGGCAGGAACACGTTCTCGGCGCGGAAGGTCCAGCCGACGACCTTCAGCCCGGCCGCGTGGGCGTCTGCGATCAGGGACGTCGCCGGTTGGCCAGCGCCCGTCTCGTCGCGCGGCTCGATCAGCGTCGTCTCGACCCCGATCCAGTCGGCATAGGTCGCGATGTCCGAAAGGCCCGATGGCGAGGTCATGACGGTCTGCAACAGGGTCCGCACATCGGCCGGCCCCTGCCCGGCGGCGATCAGTTGCAGCAGGGGTGCGGCGACCTCGGCCTGTCGCAGCTCCTTCAACGCCCCGACCTCGAAGCACTGGATCAGGATGGGCGCGTCCTTGCCGGTCAGCTCATTGGCCAAAAGCACCGCGACGAACGGCATCACCATGTCCAGACCAAGGTCGCGGAAATGGCTCGGATGCTTCAGCTCCGGTGCCACGCCGATTGTCCGTCCCGTCCTCGCCGAACCGGCGCGGGCGATATCGATCACCTCCTGGAAGGTCAGGATCGGTTCTCGACCATCGAAGGTGGTGTTGCCCGGCCGAAACTGCGGCAGCCGCTCACGGGCGCGCAGGGTCTTCAGCTCCGCCAGGGTGAAGTCCTCTGTGAACCAGCCGGTGACGGACTGACTGTCGACCAAACGGGTCCGCCGACGGTCAGCGAACTCGGGCCGCGACGCCACGTCGGTCGTGCCGCCGATCTCGTTCTCGTGCCGGACGATCAGGGCACCGTCCTTCGACATCACCAGGTCGGGCTCGATGAAATCGGCACCCTGGTCGATCGCCAGCTCATAGGCACCACGCGTGTGCTCGGGCCGCTCGCCGGAGGCCCCGCGATGGGCGATGACGAGCGGGTGAACCTGGGCCAGGGCGGGCGCTCCCGTAAGCAGGAGAAGGGAGATCAGAACCGCGCGGATCACGCCGCTTGCAGGATCTTGCGCAGTTGCGGATGCAGTTCGGGATTGCACGCCAGCACCGACGACCCGGTCTTGGGATCGCCGTCGTTGTCGATGGTCGTGACCACCCCGCCCGCCTCGGTGACGAACAGCACCCCGGCCGCCACGTCCCAGGGCTTCAGATTGCGCTCGAAATAAGCATCGTAGCGACCGCAGGCGACCCAGGCGAAGTCCAGCGCCGCCGAGCCCAGGCGGCGGATGCCGGCCGTGCGCTGGCTGATGGCGTGGATGTCCTTGATGGTCTGGGAATGGCCGGTCTTGCCGATGAAGGGCAGGCCGGTGCCGATCAGGCTCTCGGACAGATCACGCCGCCCGGCGACCCGGATGCGCTGGTCGTTCAGATAGCAGCCCTTGCCCTTCTCGGCCCAGAACAGCTCGTTCATGACGGGGTTGTAGGT
>NZ_JBIIAY010000137.1:0-7628 GCF_044239655.1 Brevundimonas sp. | reverse complement strand
CCTTCAGGTCGATTCTGGGCTTGGATAGGCCCAGTCCCCTTCTCGATCCCAGTCCGGTGCCTGTCGCATGAACGCCCACGCCATCATCCGTCCCGGAACCCCCGGCCTGCTGACCCCCTCGGCGGCCTACAAGCCGTTCCGCTATCCGTGGGCGTTCGACATGTGGAAAAAGCAGCAGCAGGTCCACTGGATGCCCGAAGAGGTGCCGCTGGGCGAGGACTGCAAGGACTGGGCGGCCAATCTGAACGACAAGGAGCGCAATCTGCTGACGCAGATCTTCCGCTTCTTCACCCAGTCGGACATCGAGGTCGCCGACAACTACATGGAAAAATACGGCCGGGTGTTCAAACCGACCGAGGTGAAGATGATGCTGTCATCCTTCGCCAACATGGAGACCATCCACATCGCGGCCTACGCCCTGCTGCTGGAAACCATCGGCATGCCCGAGAGCGAGTTCGGGGCCTTCATGGAATACGAGGCCATGCGCGACAAGCATGACTTCATGCAGACCTTCGGCGTGGACACCGAGGCCGACATCGCCCGCACGCTCGCCATGTTCGGTGGCTTCACCGAGGGGCTGCAACTGTTCGCGTCGTTCGCCATGCTGATGAATTTCCCCCGCCAGAACAAGATGAAGGGCATGGGCCAGATCGTGTCCTGGTCGGTGCGCGACGAGAGCCTGCACTGCGACGGCATCATCAAACTGTACCATGCCTTCAACAAGGAAACGGGCGTGGTCACCAAGGCCGTGGCCGACGACATCGTCCAGTGCTGCGAGACCGTGGTGGGCCTGGAAGACAAGTTCATCGACCTGGCCTTCGAGGCCGGCGAGATCAACGGCATGACGCCCGAAGACATCAAGCAATACATCCGCTTCATCGCCGACTGGCGCCTGCGTCAGCTCAAGCTGCCCGAGCTCTACGGCGTCAAGGAAAACCCCCTGCCCTGGCTGCAGTCCCTGCTGTCGGGCGTCGAACACGCCAACTTCTTCGAGGCCCGCGCCACCGAATACTCCAAGGCCGCCACCACCGGCGCCTGGCACGGTGCCGACGGCGTCTGGGGCGAGTTCGACAAACTCCTCGCCCGCCGCGACATGAGCATGGTGGCGGGGTAGGCACCGCATAGGCGGCGCGACTCTCCTCCCCGTTTGCGTAGCAAATGGGGAGGTGGCGCGGCCCTCCTTCAGGGCCGTGACGGAGGGGGCGACACGGTCTCACCGGGAGGATTCTTCACCACCACCCTCGCCTCCGCCTCCCGCCGGATGAACCCCAAAACCCCTTCCAGCTCGTCCCTCACCGCCACGGCCGCAACCCGGATCACCCGAATACCCCGGCCTCCCAGCCAGACCGTCCGCCGGGCGTCATGCGCCACCTGCCCATCCTCGAAATGAACCGCCCCATCCACCTCCACCGCCAGCTTCGCCGCCGCGCAGTAGAAGTCGAGAATGTAAGGCCCCACCGGATGCTGTTTGCGGAATCCCAATCCGGCCAGACGATCGCCCTTCAGTTGGACCCACAGCCGGGCCTCGGGCGGCGTCAGCCTCCGTCGAAAAGCCCGCGCGCGTTGATAGCTGATCCCGTCCGCCACCGTGTCGCCCCCTCCGTCACGGCCCTGAAGAAGGGCCGCGCCACCTCCCCATTCCTGCGGAACGGGGAGGAGAACGCTTCCGATGTTCTCTTAATGTTCCGCTTGAGGCAAGTTCGATGATCAACACCGCCGTCATCGGCTTCGGCAACGCCGGCAAGACCTTCCACGCCCCGCTGGTCGCCGCCTGTCCCGACCTCAACCTACACACCATCGTCAGCCGCCGCCCGGACGACGTCCGCGCCGTCTACCCGGACGTCCGGGTCGTGCCCGATTTCGAAACCGTCCTCGCCGACCCCGACATCGCCCTGATCGTCCTCGCCACCCCCGACGCCCTCCACGCGCCCCAGGCCGAGGCCGCGCTGAAGGCCGGCAAGGCGGTCGTCATCGACAAGCCGTTCGCCACCACCCTGGCCGACGCCGAACGGCTGGTCGCCCTGTCCGCGCAGACCGGCCGTCTGCTGTCGGTCTTCCAGAACCGCCGCTGGGACGCCGACTTCCTGGCGCTGCGGGCCGAGATCGCCTCGGGGCGCCTCGGCGACGTCGTGACCGTCGAGAGCCGCTACGACCGCCACCGGCCTCTCGTCCGCGATCGCTGGCGCGAGAATGACGGCGACGGCGTCTGGCTGGACCTGGGGCCGCATCTGAGCGACCAGATGCTGGTGCTGTTCGGCGCGCCCGAGGCCGTGACCTGCGACATGGCCATCCAGCGGCCCGGCGGCCTGACCCCCGACTGGGCCCATGCCGTGCTGCGCTATCCGGACCGACGCGTCGTCCTCAACGCCGCCATGATCGCCGCCGCCCCCGACGTCCGTTTCGCCGTCCACGGCACGAAGGGGAGCTGGCTGAAATCGGGGCTCGACACCCAGGAGGATCAGTCGAAATCCGGCATGATCCCCGGCGCGCCCGGCTGGGGCCTTGACCCCAACCCTGCGACCTTCGTCGACGGCGAGACCTTCGCGCGGTCGCCCGCGCCCGGCCCGGCCGGAAACTATCTCGCCTACTACGCCGGCATCGCCGCCGCCCTGCGCGGCGAGGGCCCCAACCCCGTCCCGCCCGAGGAGGCCCTGCTGACCATGCACGTCATAGACGCCGGCCTGCGCAGCGCCCGCGAACGGCGGGAGATCAGTCTTTGAGCAGGCGCTACCCCTCGCGACGCGGTCGCTTGCTGCTTGAGCGCATTCCCTCCACCGCCTCGACCAGCCGGTCGAGATCGGTGGGCGTGGACAGCCGGTGATCCCCGCCCTCGATCAGGTCCAGCCGCACGTCGCCGCCCTTCAGCCGCCCGACAAGTTCGATCGCGTGGGTCCAGGGCACGGTCGCATCGGCCCGACCCTGAAGAATATAGACCGGTGCCGCGATGCCGATGGGCCCGTCCAGCAGCATCCAGCCCTTCGCCTCCTCGAACATGGTCCGGGTCAGGGCATAGGCCCCCAGACCCTCCTCGATCACGACGGTTTCCCCGTCCCTGAGGATCGCCTGACGCTCATGATCCGCCAGCCCCGGCCACATCAGCCGCTCGGTGAAATCCTGGGCCGGATTGACCAGCACCAGCCCGACCACGGCCTCGGGTCGTGCCAGCGCCGCCAGCAGGGCGATCCACCCGCCCATCGACGACCCGACCAGAACCACAGGCCCCGGGATACTGTCGATCACCGCCACCGCATCCTCGCGCCACCGCCCGATAGTCGCCGCCTTCCAGTCGCCGCTGGACCGGCCGTGGGCGAAATGATCGTATCTCAGGAAGGCCCAGCCCCGCACCTTCGCCGCCGCCTCCAGCGCCAGCGCCTTGGTCCCCTCCATGTCGGATCGGAACCCGCCGATCCAGATTACCGTCGGCCCCTCTCCCGACACCTGCTTGTAGGCCAGGGTCTCGCCGTCCGGCCGGCGGATGAAGCGGTGGGCATCGTCGTTGTCGGCGTCGGTCAAGTCGGGTCCTGTCCAGTTCGGCGCGGTTGGCGATCCGGTCGCGGCTCGCGTATGAGCGCACCATGCCCGCAACGCCCCGCGCACCGATAGTCCTGTTCGTAACCTCCAACCGCATCGGCGACTGCGTGATCTCGTCCGGGATCATCCGCGAGATCGGCCGCCAGTTGCCGGGTGCCCGGATCACCGTCGCGGCCGGTCGCCCCCCCGCCCCCTTCTTCCGCACCGCCCCCGGCGTCGTCCGCACCATCGTGCTCGACAAGAAGAAGGCCGCCGGACACTGGCTGGACCTTTGGAAGCAGGTCGTCGGCACCCGCTGGGACCTGGTCATCGACATCCGGGGATCGGCGCTCAGCTATCTGATCCCCACGAAGCGTCGGATCGTCTACAACCGGTCCTGGGAAACCGGCCTGCGCAAGGTCGAGATGGTCTCGCGCCTGATGGGCTCGGAGACGCCGCTCGATCCGGAGATCTGGCTGGACGATCAGGCGCGCGCGCAGGCTGCCGCCGTCATCGACCCGCAATTGGCGATGGGCCCAGGACACGGCCCCATCCTGGCCCTCGCACCCATCGCCCACCAGCCCGGCAAGAGCTGGCCCGCCGAGCGCTGGGGCGAACTGGTCGCGCGGTTGATGGCCGAGCCGCGCTTCGACGGCTGGCGCTTCATGCCGGTCGGCGGCCCCGGCGACCGCCCGCCCGCGACCCCGGCGCTCCAGACCGCCGGAGACCGCGCCATCGACTTCGTCGGCAAGGGCGACATCCTGGCCTCGGCCGCCGCCATCGACCGGGCCGCGCTTTTCGTGGGCAACGATTCCGGCCTTATGCACGTCGCCGCCGCCCTGGGGCGGCCGACGCTGGGTCTGTTCGGTCCGACCGAGTGGTGGCTGTACGGCCCCTGGGGTCCGCGCACCCGCACCGTCGCCTCCAACGAGACGCGCGGCCAGTTCGCCCCGATCGAGGACCTGAGCGTCAACCATGTGTTCGACGCCGTGCTGGCCCTGCATGACGACTTCATCGGCGGGGCGGGGGCCTGAGCCCGATCACCCCCGGCCTGCGCCGGTCCGCCTTGTAAATCGGCGTCTTCGAGCGCATATAGCGCCCCTTGGGGAACGTGGCGCCAGACCGCGCGCTGACCCCTGCACGACCGACGTTCAGACTATCCAGACCCTTCATCCACACAAGGAAACGACGCTCATTCGCCGTCCGATGAACCAGCCGCCCGTCAAGGATGGCCCCCCCATGAACCACGATATCCGCGCGCCGCGCGTTCTGCTCATCGATCAGAACGGCGAAAAGCAGGGCGTCATGCCGACGTCCGCCGCGCTGGAAGCCGCCGAAGAGGCCGGCATGGACCTGGTTCAGATCGTGTCCACCTCCGAACCGCCGGTGGCCAAGATCCTCGACTACGGCAAGTTCCGTTTCCAGGAGCAGAAGAAGAAGGCCGAGGCCAGGAAGCGCCAGAAGGTCGTCGAGCTCAAGGAAATCAAGCTGCGTCCCAATATCGACGTCCACGACTATGAGGTGAAGGCCAAGGCCATGCACCGCTTCTTCGACGAGGGCGACAAGGTCAAGGTGACCCTGCGCTTTCGCGGTCGCGAGATGGCCCACCCCGAACTGGGCATGAAGCTGTTGAACAAGGTCCAGGCCGACTTCGACGAGATCGCCAAGGTCGAATATGCACCCCGCATGGAAGGCCGCCAGATGATCATGATCCTGGCCCCGAAGTAGGACCGGATCACCGTCCGATCGATACAGACGCCCCGGCCCGCGCCGGGGCGTTTTTCGTTTGCGGGCCGGTCACCGCGCGTTACGGTTGCGTCCGGGTAGCGGGGGAGTTCGGGGATGATGGGTCGGTTCTGGCGAAGAACCCTGCTTTGTCTGGCGCTGGCGACGATCCCGGCGGCCGGGCCCGGCCTGGCGCAGCAGCCTGCGCCTCCGCCGCTGTCTGCCTATGGTGCCTTGCCGGGGACCGAACTGGTGCAGTTGTCGCCCTCCGGCGACCGGATCGCCTTCGTCACCGTGATCGGCGAAGAGCGGCGCCTGGCGATGGTCGACCTGACGACCGGCCGCCCCCTCGGCGCGATCGGCGTCGGCGCAGCCAAGGTCCGCGACGTGGAATGGATCGACGAGGAGCGGGTGCTGATCACCACCTCCAGCACCGAAACCCTGCATCAGATCGGCCTGGCCAAAAGCGAACTGTTCATGGGCCAGATCTTCAACATAACAAGCCGCCGTGTGGCCCGAATGCTGGTGCCGACCCGCAGCCTGTTTCCGGCCCTGTTGAGTTCGGTGCGCATCCGGACCGGCGACGACGGCCCCGAACTGTTCGTCAGGGCCCACTCGTTCCAGGCACCGGGCGCACTCGATCTGTATCGCGTCGATCCCGACACCGGCGGTGCCCGCCAGGCCGAGGGCATGACCCGCGACACCGACGATTTCATTCTTGACGACGACGGACGCAGCCTGGCCCGCAGCATCTATGATGAACGGTCCCGGACCTGGAGCCTGCTGCTGCGCCAGAACGGCCGGTTCAACGAGACCTGGCGGGTCTCGGCACCGCTGGATCAGCCCGCCCTGATCGGCCTGGGCATGTCCGGCGACAGCGTGATCGTCGCCGCAGACCGTCCGGACCTGCACCGCGAAGGCCGCGAGGACGCAGAGTTCTTCGACGTCAACATGGCCACCGGCACCTGGCGGCCCGTGCGGTTCGAGTTCGACCCGGAGAATCTGCTGTTCCATCCGGTTACCCGGCGGATGATCGGGGCCACCCGGGTAGAGACGACGGGACGCCGTTACGTTTTCGCCGACGAGTCAGCAGCGGTGCTGTGGGCCAGCGTCCAGCAGACCTTGCCGAACGTCTCGCCCGGACTGGTCAGCTGGAGCGACGATCTGCGCACGGTCGTGGTCTACACCAGCGGCCCCGGCGATCCCGGGGCCTATCGGCTGATCGACCTGGAGACGGCCGAGATGCGGACGGTCGGACGGGCCTATGCCGGTATCGCTTCCGACCAGGTGGCCCAGGTCCAGCCGATCGAATTCGAGGCCGCCGACGGCCTGGATCTGCACGGCTATCTGACCACGCCGCCGGGCGGCGCAACGCGCAATCTGCCCCTGGTCGTCCTGGCCCACGGCGGGCCGGCCGGCCGTGACGTCCTGGGCTTCGACTGGTGGTCGCAGGCTCTCGCCTCGCGCGGCTATGCGGTGCTCCAGGTCAACTTCCGTGGCTCGACAGGATACGGCCGGGCCTTCATGGAGGCCGGCTACGGCGAATGGGGCCGCAAGATGCAGACCGACCTGTCGGACGGGGTTCGCCATCTCGCCGCCCAGGGGATCATCGATCCAGAGCGCGTCTGCATCGTCGGCGCCAGCTACGGCGGCTATGCGGCGCTGGCCGGGGCCACCCTCGACAAAGGCGTCTATCGCTGCGCCGTTTCTGTGGCGGGGGTGACGGACCTGCGCGACATGGTCGCCTATGCCGCCGAGCGCGGCGAACGACGCGACAACAGCACCGTGCGCTACTGGAACCGGTTCATGGGCGGCGACGGCCCCGGTGACCGGTCGATGGACGCCCGCTCTCCGGCCCGTCAGGCTGCCTCGGCCGACGCGCCGATCCTTCTGATCCACGGTCGCGATGACGTCGTGGTGCCGATCGCCCAGAGCCGGTCCATGGCCAGCGCCCTGCGTCGCGCAGGCAAGCCGCATGAATTCATCGAACTGGATGGCGAGGATCACTGGCTATCGCGGGCCGACACCCGCACCCGGATGCTCACCGAGACTGTTCGGTTCCTGGAGGCGAACAATCCTGCGCGCTAGAAACGGGCCGTAAGCCAGACTCGGCTTGCCTTTGCGGGTGGTTTCGCCTACTAGCCGCGCCTTCGCCTACGAACCGCCGGGCTAATGGCATGCCTTGGCGGTTTTCGAACCGGGTTATCGTCTTCCAGGCTCAAGTAGCCCGAAGGGCGGTAGCCCCCTCAAGATGAGAGTGAAAATGCCGAAACTGAAGACGAAGTCGGGCGCCAAGAAGCGCTTTTCTTTCACTGCGACGGGCAAGGTAAAGTCCGGCGTTGCGGGCAAGCGTCACCGCTTGATCAGCCACAACTCCAAATACATCCGCCAGA
>NZ_JBIIAY010000043.1:0-24145 GCF_044239655.1 Brevundimonas sp. | reverse complement strand
CGGTGATCTGCGAAGGCCCCGTGACTTCCCAACGGCGTTCAAGCTGTAACTCATACCTGCCGGGCTGATTGATTGGAGCTTCGCAGACGACAGCTGAATCCCCATGCTTCCACTCGAACCTCAAAGGGGAGACGCCGCCTTCGGGATCCACACTGATCTGGACTGTCACCCTCCACAGTCCCTCCGTCAGATAAAGATGTGGTCCATGGAACAGGATGCGGGCTCGGCCGGTCAGGTCCATATCGGGACCGGCGGCACCGTCCAACGCTTCCCCCAAAGGATACATCAGGCATTCAGCGGGCCAAATCGCGGACGCCCCGGATCGAGGCGGGATGCTTCTGTAGATGTCGAGCGGCGACGATCGCACCGTTGGTACGGACAACACGACGGGGTCACGCGCAACCTCACCCAATAGGGACAAGGTGAAAGACTGGGTACCCGCGTCGACGAAAACGGCTCCTTGTTGAACCAGGTCCGATGCACGAGCCAGGCGTGCAGATTCAAGCGCGATATCTGCCTTGCTTTGAGGATCAGCCAGGTCGCGGCCCTCCCATGACGGTGGCCCCATCATGATGACAGCCGCCTGGGTACCGGGGATGACGAGTCGCCATTCAGTATCATCCGACAGCACCACACATCGATCTGTAAGACTGGGCCAGTTGTCGACGGGGCCGGTCACGACGTCCCAACCGCCCACTTGAGCGGCAGACGTCAGCGCGGGCTTCCAGACCGAGGCGGAGAGCTCGTCAACGAACAGGACGAAGAGGTGAAGGGGTCCGCTCATACGGCGCGCAGGTCGGTAATGACGTATATTCCGTCGGTGATGTCAGAGAATATCTTTGTCATTCCTCGCTCGACTTTCAGGGCACGGCCGGGCTTACCAGACAGAGCCGGGCCGGTCACGTCGTTAACCGCACGACGACAAGACTAGGCCTCAGAAAGGATACTGATTTCAGCTCGTAATGGATGGCGCGCCTTGGCCAGTCTACGTCCGGAGCCAAGGGAAAGCGGTGACGGTTATTCGCCGTTCCGGCTTGGCGCAGCAGGGCGGCCACCCCTCCGACTTCTCCAGTTCTGAGGAGTCGGATCGGCGTGGATGTCCGCTGACACGATCAATGATACAGTCACAGGGGTTGTTGCCTCGCACCGTCGCAATCACCCAGTGCCTGGCCTAGCCGCTGGATTGTCAGTCCGTCGGATTTTTGTCCGTTGGTATGGTCAAGGCGATCAGCCTGTCCCGCATCCGTTCTGCGGCACGACTACGGCTGAAACCGGCGACGTGGGCCCCGGCGGCGGCGTCAAAGGCGGCGATGCTCAGGACTCCCTGATCCAGACTAAGACCGGTTGTCCTACCCGGATTGGAAAGGCTGCGGTCGATGTCCCCGACGACGCTTGCCAGTGCCTCTGCGAGCGCCGACGGCGTCTCGTCTCGCGCCAACCGGCCCAGGCCTCCGCCGATATAATGCAGGTTCGAGTTGGCGTAGGAGACCGGCACGCAACCCGCGGCCAGCCCCTCGATCACCGGCACACAGAAGCCCTCATGGCGCGAAGCGGTGGCGAAGACATGGGCCTGGCCATAGGCCTCGGCCAGACCCGCATCGGATATCGTCCCGCCCAGATCGACATGGTCGTGCAGGTTCAGGTCCGTCATCAGCCGGTCGAGATGGGCGATATAGTCCGGCGAGGCATGCCGCGTATTGCCCAGAAGTCGCGCCTTGAACGGCACCGGCGACCGGTCGCGCAACAGGGCGAGGGCCTCGAGCAGTTCGTGGACCCCCTTGGACTGCACGAACCGGCCGACATAGACGATGTTGATGGGCCTGCGGGCCTTGTCGGCCAACCGCCCGACCGTCGGCGGGGTGACGGCCAGGTCCATGACCTGGATACGTGCGGGATCGAGCCCCTGACGCAGCAGTTCGTCGCGGTTCTCCTGGCTGTCGGCCCAGAGCTCGTCGGCGGCGGCGAAATTCTGGATCTGGGCCATGGACCGGTCGATGATCGGATGGTCCGCCTCCCCGACCAGCGCCTTGGGCGTGACGTTGTGGAACCGCACGATCTGACGTGCCCCCCCGTTGCCCAGCAGGATGGCGTCGAACAGCTCGTTGAAGATGGCGAAGACATAGATCACCACGTCCGCCTCCAGAAAGGCGGGCGTCAGCAGCAGGTCGGCCAGGGACCGGACCCGGGTGACCTCGAACTCGTGCGGATCGCTGTTTCGGCAGACCAGGGTGACCTGATTGTGCGGATCGGCCGCCAGGTCGCGGACCATGTTCAGCGTCGCCTCGCCCACCGCATCGTTGCGCAGCAGGGTCGGGCAGACGATCACCACCCTTGTCGGCTGCGGCTGCGACATCAGGCCCGGTCGGCGCGTGAAGCCGGTGCTGCCGGAGCCTTGCGGCGGACGACCGGCTTGGCATTAGAGAGAGAAGGCGTGGGCCCGTCCACAGGGCGCAGCGCCTCGATCCGGGCCTCTAGCGCAGCGATCTCGGCCTTCAGCCCGGTCAGCCCGGCCGTGATCTCATCCAGCCGGCCATAGGCGTCGGCCGCTTCATGGGCGCGGACCCGGGCATCGGCGGCAACCGACAATAGCTGCGGGATATGTTGGTTCCAGCCCTGGGTCAGGCGCGCCAGATCGGTTTCCACAGCGCGCAACCGGGCCCCCGTCGTGCCGCGCGTCAGCAGCGAGGGCTCGATCCGCCCGTCGGCATGGGCCCGGAGTTCGGGACTGGCCAGACCCAGCGAGATGCGCAGCGACTTGGTGTAGCGGGCGACCGACTTGCTGAGGGATGTGTTGCTCACGCCTGTGCCGCTCCGACCCGAAGAGGCCTTGGCTTAGAGGCTCGCGCAAAACGGGTCAACGCGATCGGCCCGTCAGTTCATGACGGCAATGATGACGTCGCAGACCCGGTCGATGTCGTCGTCCGTCAAGGCGCTGCCCGAAGGCAGGCACAGGCCTGTGGCGAACAGGTCTTCGGCCACCGCGCCACCGACCATGGCCGCCCCGGCGAAGGCGGGTTGCAGGTGCATGGGCTTCCAGATCGGCCGGCTTTCAATGTTTGCCGCTTCGAGTGCCAGGCGCAGGGTCTCGGGCGCGCCCGCCCGGGCGGGATCGAGCCGGATGACGGTCAGCCACCGGGTGTGCCGACAGCCCGGAGCCTCCGGCGCGAACGACAGGCCATCGATGGTGCCGAGCCGGGCGACATACCGGTCGAAGATGTCGCGCCGCCGTTCGACCTTGGTCTCCAGCGATCCCAACTGGGCCAGGCCTACGGCGGCGGCCAGACTGCCCAGGCGATAGTTGAACCCGGCCTCGGCGTGCTCGTAGTGGACGGCCGGCAACCGCGCGGCGGTGGCCAGGTGGCGGGCGCGCGCGATCAGGGCGGCGTCGTCGGACGCCAGCATGCCGCCGCCACCCGTAGTCACGATCTTGTTGCCGTTGAAGGAATAGGCGGCGCAGCTTGCGCCGTGGCCGGCGGCTCGACCGTTCCGGCTGGCCCCCACGGCTTCGGCCGCGTCGAGGATGACGGGGACTCCGTGCCGGTCGGCGACGGCGTGGATGGCGTCGATGTCGCAGCACTGGCCATAGAGGTCGGCCGGGACGACGGCGCGGACGGTCAGGCCGTCACGGGCCGCGACCTCGAACGCCTGATCCAGCAGGGCCGGGTCAAGGTTCCAGCTGACCGGATCGACATCGACGAAGATCGGCGTGGCCCCAGTCTGGACGATGGGCGAGACCCCGCCGATGAAGGTCAGGGTCGGGGCGATCACGGCGTCGCCGGGCTTCAGCCCCAGCATGACGAGCGCAAGATGCAGGGCGGCGGTCCCCGAAGACACCGCCGTGGCGTGGGCCAGGCCGACGGTTTCGGCAAAGGTCCGCTCGAACCGCTCGACGACGGGCCCGACGGAAGAGACCCAACCGGCGTCGAACGTCTCGATCAACAAGTCGCGCTCGGCCGCTCCCAGGTCGGGCGCGGACAGGGGGATGCGGGTCATCGGCGGGGCTCCACCCGGTGGGCTGGATTGCCGACGACGGTCGTACCGGCCTCGACCGACCGGGTGACGACCGCGCCTGCTCCGACAACGGCCCAGTCCCCGATGCTCAGTCCCGGCAGAATGACGGATCCCGCCCCGACCATCACGCCCTCGCCGACCTGAACGGCTCCGGTCAGGACGGCTCCCGGGGCGACATGGGCAAAGTCGCCGACGACGCAGTCGTGCTCGACGATGGCCCCGGTGTTGACGATGACGTGGCGGCCCAGCCGGGCTCCGGCCTGAACCCGGGCTCCCATGCCGATCAGGATACCGACGTCGAAGATTACATCGTCGGCCAGGCTGGCGTCCGGGTCGGTGATGGTGGCCCAATCGGCACCGGGCCTGGCGAAGGCCAGGTCGCGTCGTGTCCGGTTGGAGCCGATGGCCAGATGGAAGAGGCTGTCGCCACGCTGATCGTCGGCCGTCACCTCGACGCCGCCGACGACCTGGCCGATCCGGTCGGGATCGGCATCAAGCACCGCCCCGATGACAAGACCCGCGCGTCGGGCACAGGTGGCGGCGACCCGCGCATGGCCGCCGGCGCCGATCAGGGTGATGGGCCGGCTTTCGTCGGACGGGGTGGGCATCGATATCACGCGGGCATCTGGCCCTGCGTCGCGCCGAACCGCAAGGGCGGGCTCAGCCGGAGGTGCGGATCAGTTGGGACGTCGGTTCGATCGGGGTCGCCGCATGGGACGATGCCGCGGGCTGAACGCGGTCGAGCCATGCGCCACCGGCCCCGATCACGACCGTGGCCGTGACCACGGCCGAGGCGAGCGCGATGGCGGCCAGGCGCAACCCGGCCGCCAATGCCACACGTTCCTCGCCGTCGTCCGGATACATCGCGCTCCCCCGAGTCGATCGATCGGGTTAGTCACCACGGGTCGGCGAACGGCGCAAGTCACGGAACGGTGTGCGGAACTGCCCGCACACCGTTCATGGCTGTCGCAGTGCTGGAGGCTCAGCCCGTGAAGGGGCGGATCAGGACCTCGACGCGGCGGTTCTGGGCGCGACCTTCCGGCGTGGCGTTCGAGACCACCGGCGTGCGGGCGCTGTTGCCGGCGACGTAGAGGCGTTCGCGTTGGACGCCGTTGCGGATCAGGGCGTCGGCGACCGAGACGGCGCGGCGCTCGGACAGCGGCTGGTTGATGGCGTCGCCGCCGCTGGAATCGGTGTGGCCGATGATGTCCACCATCGACTGATCATACTGACGCAGCACATTGGCGACGTCCGCCAGGGTGGCGTCGAAGCGCGGCTCGATGTTCGACTGGTTGACGGCGAAGGTCACGTCCGACGGCATGCGCAGGACCAAATTGTCGCCCTGACGCGCGACCCCGACGCCGGTGCCCGACAGTTCGGCCTCGAGAGCCCGCTGCTGGCGGTCCATGTACTGGCCGACGGCGGCGCCGCCCAGGGCGCCGACGCCGGCACCGATCAGCGCGTTCTTGCGGCCTTCCTCGCCGTTCGAGGTGTTGGTCAGATAACCGAGCACGGCACCGCCCAGGGCCCCGGCCAGGGCACCCGTCGCGGTGTTGTTGCGGCGTGGCGCAGAGCTGTAGGGGTCGGTGGTGGTACAGGCCGTGGCCCCGAGCAGGGCGAGGACGCCGACGCCCGCGACGATGAAGTTGGTGCGCATGATGATCACTCCTTGTGGTCTGGCCCATCCCTTGGCGACCAAACGTGGCCTTACGGTGAAGGTTCCGGTGCCGGATTGAGGCCAGAGGGGAGTCTGCGCCGCCGATCTGCCAATTTCCGGCGATAGGGCGTATGAAAATCTCCGCATTCCCGACCAAAGGCCCGCCTGTGACCACGACCCTGACCGCCGAAACGACCGCCGCCACGAACCCGCAGGGGATACAGCCGGTGTCGATGGCGCGCTATAATACCGACTTCCAGGGATTCAGCGACGAACTGGGCACCTCGTTCCGGACCTATGGCTTTGCCGTGGTCGCCGATCACGGGCTGGACGAGACGGTGATCGAGGCCGCGCTGTCTGATGCCAAGGCCTTCTTCGCCCTGCCGGAGGAGGTCAAGCGGGCCTATCACATGCCCGGTACCGGCGGTGCGCGGGGACTGACCCCGTTCGGCGTCGAGGCGGCCAAGGACGCCAATACCGTCGATCTCAAGGAGTTCTGGCACACCGGGCGCGAATTGCCGCCCGGCCATGCCTATGCGCAATATATGCGAGCCAACCTGTGGCCGACCGAGGTCGAGGGGTTCCGCGACCATCTGTACGGGATGTTCGAGGCGCTGGACGCCCTCGGCCGCAAACTGCTGCGCGCCATCGCCCGTTATCTGAAGCTCGGCGACGCCTTCTTCGAGGACAAGGTGGAGCTGGGCAATTCGGTGCTGCGGATGCTGCACTATCCGCCCGTGCCGGCCGATGCGCCGGGGGTCCGGGCCGGGGCGCACGAGGACATCAACGTCATCACACTGTTGCTGGGTGCCGAAGAGGCCGGGCTGCAGCTCAAGGACGCGAACGGCGAATGGCTGGATATCGCCCCGCCGCCGGGTGCCCTGGTGGTCAACATCGGCGACATGCTGCAACGGCTGACCAACCACGTCCTGCCGTCGACGACGCACCGTGTGGTCAATCCGGCCCCCGAACGGCGCGGCTTCGCCCGTTATTCGACGCCCTTCTTCCTGCATTTCAACCCGGACTATGTGATCGAGACCCTGCCCTCGACGATCACGCCGGAGAACCCGGACCGCTATGTCGGCAAGGCGATCATGGCCGAGGATTTCCTGACCGAGCGGTTGAAGGAAATCCGGCTGCTTTAGACGGGTGCGTTTCTCCCTCCCCTTCATGGGGAGGGACGGTCGGAGCGAAGCGAGGACCAGGGTGGGGGAGTGTGGTCCGCACGCAACTTTCATATGGCCCCACCCGCGCTCGCTATGCTCGCGGTCCCTCCCCATGAAGGGGAGGGAGATGCGCCCTACTTCGAAATCCTCAACCTCGTGATGTCGCGGCCGATGGCGGCGAAGTCGTCTGATAGGTCCGAGCCGCTGGCCGGCAGGAAGGCGTAGTCGGGGCCGGTGGCGCAGCTGGCCAGGATGTTGGCGGCGTTGCTGTTCGGCGTGACCTGGAAGCCGACCGTATAGACCACGATGTTCTGGGCCTTCATCGCCGTGCAGAGCTGGGTCGCCTGGGTGAAGGGGTCGCCGTTGGTGGCGTCGCAGTTGATCTTGTCTTCGGCGTACCCCGTGCCGGGATCGCCGGCGTTTCTCGCCAGGACGCCGGTGCAGTAGGGTGAGTTGAAATCGCCGTCCGTCATCAGGATCACGGCCTTGAGCGTGTCGGTCGGATCGTAGGCACCCGCCGGGTTCGAGGACCACAGGGTGTTGAAGTTCGGGGAGACCGTATACCAGCCCCAGGCTAGGCCGATCTGGCCCGCCGTCGATCCCGTTTCGGTCAGGCCGCTGATCTTGGTCTTGAGGGTCGAGATGCTGGACGTCAGGGGCTGGATCGTCGCAGTCGGGCAGGGGTTGAAGCTGGCGGCATAGTTGCGGCCGACCTTGGCCGTTGCCGGCGAGGCGTCCGTATAGGCCTGCGCACCGGTGCGTTCGCTGATGCAGGATGTGGTCTCGACGGCGGTCAGCGCATTATCGGACCAGCGGCGGAACACCCGGTACTGACACCCGTCCTGGCCGCACCATGATGCGCCGCCCGAGGTGTAGGCGCTGAGATAGGGACCGACCACGCCCTTCAGCGAATAGGTGTTGGTCGTGACGTTGGCGACTTCGAACGACTGATTGTTGATCTGGGTCATGCCGTTGACCCCGGTGATGTAGACCGTTCCGGGCTGGGTCGAGCCTGTATCCGTGGTCGTGGCGGGGATGCCGTGGGCGTTGGCCGTGATTACTACGGTGCAGTCCGACAGCTGGCACTCGCGGGCCATATCGCTCGATCCCGAGCTGTAGGCGCTGTAGCCGTTGCCGGATGTGGTGTTGACCGCGACCCACGATGACCCGTTCCAGGACTGCATCGAGAAGGTGGTGTTGGTGATCCGGACGGCCCGATAGGCCCGGTTGTTGACCTGGGTCATGCCGCTGACGCCCGAGATCCAGACGTAGTCGCCGGTGACCAGGCCGTGCGCCGAGGCGGTGGTGACCACACCCGGGCTGGCCCGTGTAATGCCGTTGATTCCGACCCCGGCGGCCTTCGCCCATGAGGCGCCGGTGATGGACCTGGAGCCCGTCGCGGCACCTCGTGCGCCGTCGGCGTAGGAGCCCATATTCACACCGATCGAATAGGGGATGATGGCCATGCGGGTGTAGTAGGGCGTCTGGGTGGCCTGGACGACGATGTCGACCAGCTGGGTCGCGGCGGCGCGCAGGTCGATGATGCGCTGGCCGGCCATCGAGCCGGTGATGTCGAGTACCAGGCCGACCTCGATGTTCTTGGACGAGCGGTTGACCTCGGAATGGGCACCGACCGGCAGGGTGTCGTCCAGCAGGCGGCCATAGGGCGGCAGGACGATGTTGGCGACCAGGGTCTTCACATTGACCGTGGCATTGGAGATCACGACCTGGTCGGCGTTCAGGCTGAAGGTCGCGCTGGCCAGGGTGATGTTGGGATAGTTGGCAAGGTTAGCCCGCAGCGCCTTGGTGCCGATGGTGGTCAGGTCGGCGTCGCTGACGGCGGGCGACCGGGCGGCGGCCAGGGCGGCGGCGTCCAACGCGTCCTGAAGGTTGGCCTTCACCGTCGCGGCGCGATTGATATCGACCCCGCCCATGGTGATCATGACCAGGATGGGCAGGGTCAGGGCGAAGATCATCGCCACATTGCCACGCGAGGAGGCGGCGAAACGCCCGGCGAGCGACCGCGTCGCCGCCAAGATGCCACTCATCCGCTTGCCGACAGTCATCGTCCACCCGACCGATCACGCGAGGCGCAGGCCTCGCAAGCGATACGGTTTAGCTCGGCGCGGTTAAGACAAGCGCCACGGAACACGGTTAACCCGGGTTGAACGTCGGCCTTCCGGCACCGGGCCGATCAGGCCGAGGTCGTGGTCCAGCCGCAGGGCTTGCCGCGGTTCTGCTCGGTCAGCCAGGCGTTCAGAGGGGCGAAATAATCCAGGATCGCGGAGGCGTCGTTGCCGCTCTCGCCGGTGAAGGCCTGCATGGCCTCGGGCCAGGGCCGCGACTGGCCCATCTCCATCATCGCATTGAAACGCTGGCCGACGGCTTCGTTGCCGTAGATGGAACAGCGGTGCAGCGGCCCGGTCCAGCCCGCCTGCTGGCAGGCCGCACGCTGGAACTGGAACTGGTAGATGTGGGCGAGGAAGTAGCGGGTGTAGGGGGTGTTGCCGGGCACATGGTATTTCGCGCCCGGATCGAATGCGTCGGCCGGGCGCGGTCCGGGCGGTACCAGGCCCTGGTATTTCAGCATGTCGGCGGTCCAGGCGGCGTTGTACTGGTCCGGCGCGGTCTTGCCGCTGAACACGTCCCAGCGCCAGCGATCGACCATCAGGCCGAAGGGCAGGAAGGCGATCTTGTCGAGCGCCATCTTGAGCAGGAAGGGGATATCCTCGGCCTCGCCGGGCACGGTCTGCAACAGGCCGATCTGGTTCAGATAGGTGGGCGTCAGGGCGGACAGGCCGACGAAGTCGCCGATCGCCTCATGGAAGCCGTCGTTCGCCCCGTTCTTGAACAGGAAGGGCTGGTCCTTGTAGGCGCGCTGATAGACGTTGTGGCCCAGCTCGTGGTGGACCGTATAGAAGTCGTCGCCGTTGACCTGGGTACACATCTTGATGCGCACGTCCTCGAGGTTGTCGATGTCCCAGGCCGAGGCGTGACAGACGACCTCGCGATCACGCGGGCGGGTGATCTGGCTGCGCTCCCAGAAGGTCTGGGGCAGGGGGGCGATGCCCAGCGAGGTGTAGAAGCCCTCACCCGTCTTGACCATTTTCGTGGCGTCATACTGGGCCGAGCTCAGCAGCTCGGTCAGGTCATAGCTGGACGCGCCGCCCGTCGTTGGGGCCACGACGTCATAGATATTGCCCCACTGCTGCGACCACATATTGCCCAGCAGGTCGGCGCGGATCGGGCCGGTCGCGGGCTGGACCGCGTCGCCGTACTTCTCGTTGAGCCGGGCCCGGACATAGCAGTGCAGGTTCTCGTAGAAGGGCCGGACCTGGCCCCACAGCCGGTCGGTCTCGGTCGCGAAAGCGTCGGGCTCCATGTCGTAACCGGCCCGCCACATGGCCCCGGTGTCGGCGAAGCCCAGCTCCTGCGCGCCCGCATTGGCGATCTCGACCAGGCGCGCATAGTCGTCGCGCATGACCGGCGAGATGGTGCGCCAGCCTTCGTACAGGGCCTTGGTCTGCGCCGGATCGCGGCTCTCGGCGATCAGGATGTTGGCCTCGTCCAGAGTGATGGTCTTGCCCTCGAACTCGAACTTGCCGGTCGAATAGGTGGAGTCCAGCCGCGTCGTGATCTCGGCCAGTTCGGCGGCGGCACCCGGACGGTTGGGGGCCGGCAGGACGATGCCCTGTCGCATCAGGTTCAGCTTGCGCCGCACGTCGGGCGCGGTCTCGATGTCGTTGAAGCGGGCGGCGGCGTTGGCCAGCTGGACCTGAAGCTCGGTCATCTCCCCGTTGACCTTGGCCTCCAGCCACATGGTGTCGAAGGTGATGTTGGTAGCGCGGGTCCACTGGACGCGCTGGGCGTATTCGCTGAGCGTCGCCAGCTTTGCTTCGGCCTCCGCGACGAAGGCGGCGGCACCCTCGGCCGTGGCGGGCTGTTCGGTGACGGCGGAGGTTGAAGGGGCGGATGCGCCGGACTTCAGCGAGTCGGATGTGAGGGGTTCTGCCTGAAAGCGTGCCGGGGGAGTCTGGCCGGTTGGGACATAGGCGGTCCCGGCCGGAGCGTCCGGCGATACACCGGTCGAGCGCGTGTCGAAGTATCCGTTTCCGACGCAGCCGGTCAGGGACAGGCCAAGCGCGCAGGCGGCGACGGCGGACAGCAGATGACGCTTCATGGGAATTCTCCGAACAGGCGAAGGATCAAGGGTGAAGCGGTGGCTTGCGTCAAGCGCCGCCGCAGATCAGCGTGGCCGGATCACGCAGGCGGCCAGGCCTTCATTGCGGACCACGCGGGCAGACGCCTGGATTCGCGCGGCGCGCCTGCGAACATAGGGGCCGGGCGTGGTGGCGTCGTAGCGGCGGGGGCTGGGCAGGATTGCGGCGAGGCGGGCGGCCTGCTGCGGTGTCAGGTCGCGCGCTGACCTGCCGAACCAGTGGCGCGACGCGGCCTCGGCCCCGTAGACGCCCGGCGCCCATTCGGCAACGTTGAGATAGACCTCCAGCGTCCGGCGCTTGCCCCAGATCGTCTCGATCAGGACGGTATAGCCCGCCTCCAGCCCCTTGCGGATCCAGTCGCGGCCGGGCCAGAGGAAGACGTTCTTGGCGGTCTGCTGGCTGATGGTCGAGCCGCCCCTGACTCTTCCGCCATCCTCGTTGTGGGCCAGCGCCTTCTGGATCGCCTCGATGTCGAAGCCGCGATGGGAACAGAACCGCGCGTCCTCGGCGGCGATGGCCGAGTAGACCAGATTGGGCGAGATATCGTTCAGGCCCCGCCAGCGATAGTCGAGACCTTTGCCGCCCAGGGCCTGTTGCACCATCAGGATGGTGACGGGCGGGGGGATCAGGGCGTGGACCAGGACCCCGCCGATCGGGAGGAAGCACAGCACCAGAAAGGCGATGAGGAAGGGCCGGCTGCGCCGACCGAGCTTTGGAACCCCGAACATGGGTCCATGTTCGTCATCCCGGCGCGGCTGGCAAGAGCGGCCTCAGGATGCCGCGTTGACGTCCCACAAAAAGACGACGGCCAGGCCTGCGCCGAGAACGGCAATCAGGATGATCACGGCCAGGCAGCCCCAGACCATCGTGCCGCCTCCGCTGTCGTTCCTGTTCATCTCGCCTCCCCGGCCAGAGCCGAGGATGAGGTGATTCGACCCGATCAGGCCTCTACGACACCGGCGTTTCCGTCCTCGTCGGCCCAGGCGACGAGGCGGCCGTCAGGGGACAGGGCGAGGGCGGCGATCGGTGCGCCCCTGTCGGCCTTGACGAAGTTCAACCCCTGGCCGGCCGGGTCGGCCCACCAGACCCGGCCATCGCTCAGGCCCGCTGCGAGAACGCCGTGCTTTGGCCGTGCCGCCACGAGGGTGACCAGACTGCCTTCGTCATAGCCGATCTCGGTGGCTTCCCGGCCCATGGGTCCGTTGGCGCCGATGAAGGGCCAGAGCACGGCGCCCTGGGCCCCCGAGGTGGCCATCAACTGGCCGTTCGACAGGAACGCGACCGAGCGGACCTTGGACGGATAGCCGCCCATCCGCATGTCCTTGGAATCCTTGAGCCTCCAACCGTGCAACTGGGCGTCCTGCATCATGGTGACGACGAAGTTTCCATCCGGAGAGAAGGCCACGCCGGTGTGGGACCCGGCCCATTTCAGCATCGTCGGCTTCTGCTTCTCGATCCGCGCGTACCACAGGGCGCAACCGCCGTAGGTCGAGGCGGCGATCCGCCGGCCCTTTGGGTCGAAGGCCACGCCGGACACGGTGCGCTCATGCGCATAGTCGCGGCGGAAGTAGACGTCGGTGGCGTCGATCACCGACAGGGTCTTGCCCGAGGAAAAGGCGATCAGCTTCGATTCAGGCGAGACGTCGATGGAATCGATCCACTGGCCGTTCACCGAGGTGGCCAGGACGCCGGCCTCGGTCTTTCGCGACCAGATCACCCGCCCGTCGTCGCCGCCCGTGACGACGCCGTCGCCCGAGGGGTGGACCGCAGCGCACAGGATGGCACCGTCGTGGACAGCGTTGTAACTGCCGTCCTCGAACCGCACCGAGCCGTCGCCGAGCGTGAAGATGGCACCGGAGTTGTCGAACAGGGCGGCGGTGATCTGGGCGTCGAAGGTGGTCTGCATGGATGTCCTTCAGGTCAGAAGACGCACGGTATGACCCGTCGTGGTCAACAGCTTCGCGGCTTGGCGATCAAACGTGATCAGGGTGTCCGCTCGCATCTCTTCGCCTTGCAGGGCGATCACGCCGTCGGCGAAGTCGCCACCGAGCTCCAACACTGCAAGTCCGCCCTCGATAGTAGCCACGTCGTACTCGACGTTTGGAATAGCCAATAAGGCTCGCAGCTTTTCCGCAACCACCAGCCGTGAAAACCGATACGATCGCGTCATCACCCAGGCCGTTTCGCATAAGGCCAACAAGGGGATCACCACGACCTCGGCCTGTGCGATCTCAGACGCAGCGATCAGGGTTTGACGTTCGTCATCCTGGACAATCAACCGCAGCAGGACGTTCGTATCGACGGCGACCTTCAACGGCCGCGAAGTCCCGCCATCCCGGCTTGGGCACCCGCATCCTCGATCGCCTCGTTGATCTCTTCAAGGGTCAGACGGACCCCTGTTGGCGGAATCAATGACCCTGCCAGATCAGCCCAGGTCACGGTCTTGCCCATCGGCCGCGGCTTGTCTTTGACGACCCGAACTTCAACTTCCAAAGTGTCGCCTGCTCTCGCGCCCACGCGCTCCAGCACAGATCTGTGGAGTGTCGCTTCGCCGTTTGCATCAACTACGACCATGGTCATGAATTCAGCCTAGCCCCAACTGAGGATTGCCTTCAAGCCGCACAGGCCTCGAAACCGGCCTTGAGCGCGGCCTCGTCGAGGTCGCGGCCGATGAAGACGGCGCGGGACCAGCGGCGTTCGGTGGCACCCCATTCGCGCTGCAAGTCACCCTCAAGGATCATGTGGACGGCCTGAAAGACCAGGCGGCGATCCTCGCCGGCGACGTCGATGATGCCCTTGGCGCGCAGGATGTTCTGACCCTGCTCGCCCAGCAGCTTGTCCAGCCATGCGGTGAATTTCGTGCCGTTCATCGGGCGATCGAGCGACAGGGACACGCCCTTGATGTCGTCGTTGTGGGCGTGGCCCCTCGCGCCTGAAGCCGGCGCGCCGTGATGATGGTCGTGGTCGTGGTCGTGACCGTGGTCATGGTGATCGTGACCGCAGTGTTCGTCATGCACGTGTCCGGCCTCGCCGTGGGCGGGGTTGGCGAACTCGGGATTGATGTCGAGGATGCGCTCCAGGTCGAAACCGCCCAGACCAAGGACCTGGTCCAGCGGGACATTGGCCCGTTCGGCGCGAGTGATGGGGGCCAGCGGGTTCAGCTTGCGTAGGCGCTGTTCGACGGCGACCAGTTCGGATTCGGTAGCCAGATCGGTCTTGTTGAGGATGATGCGGTCGGCGAAGGCGACCTGTTCGCGGGCCTCTTTCGAGTCATCCAGCCGGGCCATGACGTGTTTGGCGTCGACCAGGGCGGTGACGCTGTCCAGCTGGGTCTTGGCCTTGACGTCCTCGTCGACGAAGAACGTCTGGGCGACCGGGCCGGGATCGGCCAGGCCGGTGGTCTCGACGATGATGGCGTCGAAAGCCGGCTTTCCGGGACGCTGACGCTTCATCAGGCCGGCGACGACGCGGATCAGGTCGCCGCGCACCGTGCAGCAGACGCAGCCGTTGTTCATCTCGAACACGTCCTCATCGGCGCCGACGACCAGGTCATTGTCGATCCCGATCTCGCCGAACTCGTTGACGATGACGGCGTAACGCTTGCCGTGGTCCTCGGTCAGGATGCGGTTCAGCAATGTGGTCTTGCCAGCGCCGAGATAGCCGGTGAGGACGGTGACGGGGATCTTTGAGGCAACGGTGTCGGTCATGGGCCGCTAGATGGCGGCTGGCACCCAATTTGGGAAGGGGTCAGCAGTCCGGGCAATCCGCCATCGCCTCGTTTTCCAGCTGGAGCGTGGTGTGGCCGATGGAGAAGCGGGTCCGGGCCATGGCTTGCGCCTCGGCCAGCAGGGCGAGGGAGTCGGTGCGGTCATGGACGAGGTGGGCGGTCAGGGCGGTCTCGGTGGTCGACAGGCCCCAGACGTGCAGGTCATGCACCGCCGACACCCCGGGCAGGGCGAGGAAGGCGGCGCGGATGGCGGCGACATCGACCCCTCGCGGGGCGGCGTCGAGGGCCAGGTTGACCGAGTCCTTCAGCAGACCCCAGGTCCCCATCAGGATCACGATCACGATGACGATCGACACCAGCGGATCCAGGATCGACCAGCCGCTGAACAGGATGATCGCGCCCGAGATCACCACGCCGATCGATACGGCGGCGTCCGACATCATGTGCAGATAGGCCCCGCGCGCGTTCAGGTCCGAATGCTGGTCGCGCATGAACAGCAGGGCGGTGCCCAGGTTGATGACGAAGCCGATGCCGGCGACGATCATGACGATGCCGGACTGGACGGGCGCGGGATCGGCCAGGCGCTGGACGGCCTCGAAGGCGATGGCTCCGCAGGCGAAGATCAGCAGCAGGGCGTTGGCCAGGGCGGCCAGGACGGTGGCCTTGCCGAAGCCGTAGGTGAGTTGCTTGCCCGCCGCGCGTCTGGCCAGCACGGCCGCGCCCCCGGCCATGGCCAGACCCAGGACGTCGGACAGGTTATGGCCCGCATCGGCCATCAGGGCGGTCGAGCCGCTGTAGATCCCGGCCCCGAACTCGCAGGCCACGAAGGCCAGGTTGACGATCAGGCCGACGGCATAGCGCCAGTCGCCGGTATCGACAGGCCCATGGGCGTGGCCATGGTGGCCGTGGCTGCCGTGAGAATGGCCGTGGTCGTGACCATGATGTCCATGGTCATGGTCATGGTCGTGATGGGCGTGGTCACGGGGGGAGGCCATGTCTGACCCTTAGTGCTGATGCAGCACGACGAGAAGTCCGATCCCGATCAGGGCGAGGCCCAGGATGGCGCCTTCGTATCGGACCCATCGCTCCAGCCGCAGCACCGAGGCCCCCGCGCGGGCCAGGGTGGTGAACAGGCCCATGCCGAGCAGCGTCCCCGCGAGGAAGGCCAGGGTCAGCAGGGACAGGGCGACCATCCCCTCCTGGGCCGAGGACATATAGATGGGCAGCAGCACCTCGCCCGGCGACACGGCCAGCATGACCACCAGACCCCAGAAGGCGGCGGCATGCGAGACGGTGGGCTCCGACAGCTCGAGGGTCGGGCCGTCGGCGGTGAGGGGCGCGGGGCGGCGCACGACCGCCCGGATCAGGTAGAAGGTCCCGAAGGCGAACAGCAGGATGGCCGACAGGTTGGGCAGGATGCCGGCGACCCACTGGTCCAGGGCCAATCCCGCCGCGACGATCAGGCCGCCGACGACGGCCGTGGAAGCGATGTGGGCGACCCCGGCGGCACCGACGGAGGCCAGGGTCCGGGTCAGGGACCAGCGCTGCGCCCGCCCGACCAGCACGAACGGCAGCCAGTGGGTCGGAAGCGCGGCGTGCAGAAACGCCGCCACGAATCCGCCGCCCAGCAGCGACAGCAGCACATCCCATTCAAGATCAGGCGACGACATTGCTGACCCTGTAGCGTGTTACTTTATAACGGTCGAGCGGTTTTTCAGTTCAGGGTCGCTCGTAGACCACCCGGCCATCCACCACCGTCAGGACCGCATGGCCCCTGGGGATGTCGGCCAGCGGCACGGTCATCAGGTCGATGTCGAAGGCGGTGAAGTCGGCGCGCTTGCCGACCTCGATGGTGCCCAATTCCTTCTCGCGGAAGCTGGCGTAGGCGGGGGCGGTGGTGAACATGGCCAGAGCCTGCTGGCGCGAGACAGCCTCGGACGGGCGCCAGTCCGGGCCCTGGAAGCCATCGAGGTCGCGACGAGCGACGGCGGCGTAGAACTCGATCAGGGGATCGCCGCGCTCGACAGGCGCGTCCGAGCCGCCGACCACCACGACGTTCCAGTCCAGCAGGCTCTTCCAGGCATAGGCCCCGTCCAGCCGGGCGTCGCCGAGCCGGGCGGGGGCGAAGTGGAAGTCGCCGATGGCGTGGCTGGGCTGCATCGATGCGATGATGTTCAGGGCGGCGAAGCGCCGCTCGTCGGCGGGGCGCATGATCTGGGCGTGCTCGATCCGCCAGCGGTGATCGCGGATGGCGGGCGTTTCGCCGTTCACATTCATCATGGCGTCCAGATACCAGTCGAGTACCAGCGAATTGCCCCGGTCCCCGATGGCGTGGGTCGCGACCTGGATGCCGGACCGGAAGGCCTGTTCGTAGAGGGGAATGATCTGGGCGGCCGAGGTCTGGAGCAGGCCTGTCGTATGGGGATCGTCGGAATAGGGCTCGAACAGGGCGGCACCGCGCGAACCCAGGGCACCGTCGACGTAGAATTTGATCGCGCGGGTGACGACACGTCCATCGGCGACGCTGCGGGGCCCCGAGGCGATCAGGGCCTCGGCGCCGTCGGGGGTGACAGAGTTGTAGACGCGGATCGGGGCCTCACCGGCCTCGGCCATCCGCTCCAGCAGGGGGATGTCCTTCCAGGGTGCGCTCATGAAATGCACGCCGGTCCAACCGTAGGCGGCCTCGACACGGAAGCCGGCGCGGTAGGCGTCGCGCAGGGCCTGCGGGTCCGCCTGGGGCCGCAGAGTCTCGACCAGGTCCATGGCGGCGTCCAGCAGGAATCCGGTGGGCTTGCCGGAAGCATCCCGGGCGATCTCGCCGCCGGAGGGAGCCGTGGTAGTCGCATCGATACCGGCGGCGGCGAGCGCCGCAGAAGAGGCGGTGACCGCATGGCCGTCTGCGCGACCCAGCAGGACGACCCGGCCGGGGGCTGCGGCGTCCAGATCGGCGGCGGTCGGGAAGCGCGGGCCGTTGGTGCTCTCGGGCCAGCGGGTCTCGATCCAGCCGCGACCGATGATGGGGCCCGTCGGATGGGCTTCGGCCCAGGCGCTCAGCCGGGCCATGGCTTCTGCGAGCGACGCGGAGCCCTCCAGGTTCAGGGTCAGTTCGCGCCAGCCGATGCCGTCCAGATGGGCGTGGCCGTCGGTGAAGCCGGGGAACAGGGTCGCGCCCTTCAGGTCGATCTCCTGAAGCGCATCACGGGTGGTGCCGGGATCTTCGCCGACATAGTCGATGAGGCCGCCCCGGACGATGACGACCTCGGGGCTGGGGGCGTTGGCGACGCCGGTGTGGATCGTGCCGCCCCGGATGATCAGGTTCTGGGCCGCGGCCGGGCTGGCGGCGAGCAGGGCGATGACGGCGAGGGCGGTCAGGGACGTTTTCATGGCCGGTATCGGTGAGTGGCGGATGCAGGAAGGTCAAGCCGTCCCGTTTCCCACCGAGGGGAGAAGGACGCCGCCCCTTGCGCATTTTTGATGCGTGGGGATGCAAGTTGGGCTAGGTGGCGTGCATGGATCGTTCCATCTCGTACGTTCTGACGCCTGCGCACCGCCTTTCGGCGCTTGCGGACCTGCGACTTATGGACGGCCTCCGGGGCTGACGGCGACCCGGCGGCGGCATTCAGCCACTCCGCTTTTTTCAGATCCGAACTTCCAGATGAAGGAGCCGCGCCGATGCTGCGCGACCCATCCGTAAAATACCGCCCGTTCCCGCAGGTGGATATCCCCGACCGCACCTGGCCGTCGAAGACGATCACGGCCGCACCGCGCTGGCTTTCGACCGACATGCGCGACGGCAACCAGGCCCTGATCGATCCGATGAACGCCGAGAAGAAGCAGCGCTTCTTCGATCTGCTGGTGAAGATCGGGATCAAGGAGATCGAGGTGGGCTTCCCCTCGGCCGGGGCGACCGAGTTCGATTTCATTCGGGGGCTGGTCGACCGGGGGGCCATTCCCGACGACGTCATGCCCCAGGTCCTGACCCAGGCACGGGCCGACCTGATCCAGACCACCTTCGACAGTCTGGACGGGGCCAAACAGGCGGTGGTCCATGTCTATAACGCCGTGTCGCCGGCGTGGCGGCGCATCGTGTTCGGGCTGGAGCGGCCCGAGATCAAGGGCATCGCGGTCCAGGCGGCCAAGTGGCTGAGAGACCAGGCGGCGGGTCGTCCGAACACGGACTGGCGCTTCGAATACAGCCCCGAGACATTCTCCACCGCCGAACTGGATTTCTCGCTGGAGTGCTGCGAGGCGGTGATGGACATCCTGATGCCGACGCCGGATCGGCCGCTGATCCTGAACCTGCCGGCGACGGTCGAGTGCGCCAGCCCCAATGTCTATGCCGACCAGATCGAGTGGATGTGCCGCAACGTCTCGCGGCGCGACAGCGTCATCATCTCAGTCCACCCGCACAACGATCGGGGCACAGGCGTGGCGGCGGCCGAGTTGTCGGTCATGGCGGGTGCCGACCGGGTCGAGGGCTGTCTGTTCGGCAATGGCGAGCGGACCGGGAACGTCGATCTGGTGACATTGGCGCTCAATCTCTACACTCAGGGCGTCGATCCGGAGCTGGATTTCTCGGACATCGGCGAGGTCGTGCGCACGGTCGAATACTGCAACCAGCTGCCGGTCCATCCCCGGCACCCTTATGCGGGCGAGCTGGTGTTCACGGCCTTTTCCGGCAGTCACCAGGACGCGATCAAGAAGGGGTTCGCGGCACAGGCCGCGCGCAACGACCAGATGTGGGACGTGCCCTATCTGCCTATCGATCCGGCCGACATCGGCTGTTCGTACGAAGCGGTGATCCGCGTCAACTCCCAGTCCGGCAAGGGTGGGGTGGCCTGGATCCTGGAGCAGGATCAGGGGCTGAAACTGCCCAAGCGGTTGCAGGCCGACTTCTCGCGGCCGGTGCAGACCCTGGCGGATACGCTGGGTCGCGAGCTGAACGCGGCGGACATCTGGGCAGCGTTCCAGAGCGCCTATCACCTGACCGGCGATCGGCCGTTGCGCCTGATCGACTATCAGGAGACGGCGGTCGCAGGCGGCGGGCGGACCTTCTCCGGCCGGATCACCCTGGACGGCGAGGAACGTCATGTGTCGGGGCGTGGCAACGGCCTGTTGTCCAGCGTTCTGGACGCGCTGAAGGAGGCGATCGGGCTGGATCTCGACATCGCCGACTATCAGGAACACGCCATCGGCCAGGGCTCTGACGTCAAGGCTGCGGCCTATGTCGAGGCGCGCACCGGTGACGGTCGGACCGTCTTCGGGGTCGGGATCGATGCCGACGTGGCCACGGCGTCGGTCAAGGCGGTGCTGTCGGCAGCCATCACGGCACGCGTCAACTGATCGTTGATCACATAATGCTGCGATGCAGCAAAAACTGATCGGACAAGGTTGCGGCGGCCGGTTGTCGGGTCCAATTGACGCCCCATGACCGCAGCCCCGATCGAAAAACCCGTCGTCGAAAAGCCCGGGTTCGCCGAGTTCGTCTGCCTGATCGCCCTGATGATGGCGCTGAATGCACTGGCCATCGACGCCATGCTGCCGGCCCTGCCCGACATCGGTGCGGCCCTGGGGGTCGAAAATCCGAACAGCCGGCAATGGGTCGTCACCGCCTATCTGCTCGGCTTCGGCGGGGCCCAGCTGATCTACGGGCCGCTGTCGGATCGTTTCGGCCGGAAGCCGATCCTGACGGTCGGGATCGGCCTGTATGTGCTGTTCAGCGTCGTGGCCATGCTGGCCCCGACGTTCGAGACCCTGATCCTGGCGCGCATCGGCCAGGGCCTGGGCTCGGCGGCGACGCGGGTGCTGGCGGTTTCGATCGTACGCGACCGGTTCAGCGGGCGGACCATGGCGCGGGTCATGTCGCTGAGCTTCCTGGTCTTCCTCGGCGTGCCGATCATCGCGCCGTCGCTGGGCCAGCTGATTTTGCTGGTCGCGCCGTGGGAGGGCATCTTCGGCGTGCTGGCCTTCGCCGGTGTGGCCCTGCTGGTCTGGGCGACGCTGCGTCTGCCCGAGACCCTGAAGCCCGAGGATCGGTTGCCGATCCAGTTCGGCCGGGTGGCGGGTGCCTTTGGTCAGGCCATCACCAACCGCACATCGCTGGGCTACACCCTGGCGATCACGGCGATCACTGGGGCCCTGTTCGGCTTCATCAACTCGGCGCAGCAGATCTTCTTTGATGTGTTCGAGGCACCCGCTCTGTTCACGACCATCTTTGCCGCCATCGCCGGCGGCATCGCGGTGGCGGCCATCCTGAACGCCCGTCTGGTCGAGCGGCTGGGGTCGCGTCTGATCGGCCATTCCGCCCTGATCGGCTTCACCACCATGTCGGCGATCCACGCCCTGGTCGCCCTGTCGGGCCACGAGACGATCTGGACCTTCGCCGTGCTCCAGACCCTGACCATGTTCTGCTTCGGTTTGATCGCCGGAAACTTCGGGTCGATGGCCATGGAGCCGATGGGGCATATTGCGGGCACCGCGTCGTCGCTTCAGGGCTTCTTCTCGACCATCGTGGGGTCGCTTGCCGGGTTCGCCATCGGTCAGGCCTTCAACGGATCGACCGTGCCCATGACGCTGGGGTTTGCGTCCTGTGGCCTGCTGGCTCTGTGCGCCGTCCTGTTCGCCGAACGCGGCCGATTGTTCGTGGCACGCAATGCCAAGCCGGCGGTGCATCTGGGCGAGAGGGCGTCGCCCGCCTCTTGATCTTTGCCGGCTAACGGGTCTGAGGTCTGCGCCGTAGTTTATCGGAGCATTCCATGTCGCCTCGTGCCGCCGGCCTCGTCTCTGCCCTCGCCCTGACCGCCGCCCTTTCGGTCTCTCTGGCCGCGTGCCAACAGCCGGAGGTGAAGTCCGACATGCCGCCCCTGCCGGCCTCGGCGACCGCGCCGGTGGTCTATCCGAAGGACGTGCACTCCTATGCCCAGCCCCAGGTCGCGCGGGTCAAACACGTCGCCCTGGACCTGACCGCCGACTTTGCCGCCAAGACCCTGTCGGGCACGGCGACCCTGGACGTCATGGCCGAGGCGGGCGCGACCCAGGTGATTCTGGACACCCGCAACCTGGACATCCGCTCGGTCAAGGGCGCTGACGGCAAGCCGCTGGCCTTCGCCCTGGGGGCCGCCGATCCGATTTTGGGCCAGCCCCTGACCGTCACCCTGCCGGCCTTCACGCCCGGTCAGGTCATCAAGATCGTCGTCGATTACGCCACCCGGCCCGACGCAGCGGCCTTGCAATGGCTGACCCCGGCCCAGACGGCGGGCGGCCAGCAGCCCTTCCTGTTCAGCCAGGGCCAGGCCATCCTGACCCGCACCTGGGTCCCCACCCAGGACAGCCCCGGCATCCGCCAGACCTATTCCGCGAAGATCACCGTCCCCGAGGCGCTGAAGGCGGTGATGAGCGCCGAGATGCTGACCCCCGACGGGGAGAAGGCGACGGACGGGACGCATGCCTATCGTTTCCGCATGACCAATCCGGTGCCGCCCTATCTGATCGCGCTCGCGGTCGGCGACCTGGCGTTTGCGTCCGAGGACGGCCGCACCGGCGTCTGGACCGAGCCCAGCCGTCTCGCGGCCGCCAAGGCCGAGTTCGCCGAGGTCGGCCAGATGGTGACGGCGGCGGAAGGCCTGTACGGCCCCTATGCCTGGGGTCGCTATGACCTGCTGATCCTGCCGCCGTCCTTCCCGTTCGGAGGGATGGAGAACCCGCGCCTGACCTTCGCCACGCCGACGATCATCGCGGGCGACAAGTCGCTGGTCAGTCTGGTGGCGCACGAACTGGCGCACTCCTGGTCCGGCAATCTGGTGACCAATGCGACCTGGAATGAGTTCTGGCTCAACGAGGGTTTCACCACCTACTTCCAGAACCGGATCATGGAGGCGGTGTACGGCAACGATCGCGCCCAGCAGGAGCGGGTGCTGGGCTGGGATTCACTGCAGTCCGAGCTGAAGAGCCTGCCCGAGATGGACACCCGGCTGCATCTCGACTTGGCCGGTCGGGACCCGGACGAGGGCATGACCGACATCGCCTATGAGAAGGGCGCGGCCTTCCTCGAGACCATCGAGCGGACAGTCGGGCGCGAGAAGTTCGACGCCTGGCTGAAGGGCTATTTCGAACGGAACGCCTTCCGCCCCATGACCTCGGCTCTGTTCCTGAAGGACATCCGGGATCATCTGGTGAAGGGCGACGGGGCGCTGGATGCGCGGCTGAAGCTGGATGAATGGGTCTATCAGCCGGGCCTGCCCGACAATGCGGTGGTCCCGACATCGAACGCCTTCACAGCGGTGGACACGGCGGCCAGGGCCTTCTTCGCCGATCGCGGTCCGGCCTCCGCCATTCCGTGGAGCGGCTGGAACACCCAGCAGCGCCAGCGTTTCCTGGGCTGGCGTCCCGCCAACCTGCGTGACGGCGCGGACTGGCTGACCAACCAGCAACTGGCCGATCTGGAGAAGACGCTGAACCTGGCCAACGAGGGCAACGCCGAGGTCGTGTTCGGCTGGCTCCAGATCGCCATCGCCCACCGCTATCAGCCCGCCGTGCCCAAACTGACCCAGTTCCTGACCTCGATGGGCCGCCGCAAATTCGTCCTGCCCCTGTTCACCAGCCTGTGGGCCGAAGGCGACTGGGGCCGCCCGCTGGCGACCTCGATCTATGCGCGGGCCCGGCTGGGGTATCATCCGGTGACGACGGGGTCTGTCGATGCGCTCGTGGGACGGCCGGGGGGCTGACGGTCGGCCTTTCGGTGATGGCGCCGATCCCGTCCCGTCGTCGGCTGTCGGCCGGTCTGGTCGCGCTGGCCGCCGCGCCGGGGCTGGCGGTCGCCGACGTCAGGCCCGGCTATCAGGCCGAGGTTCTGGCTGAGGGCGTGCGGCCTGTTTCGGGGGCACCGACCTATGCGACCCTCGTTGCCGCCGTCGCCGCCGCGCCCGTCAGCGGAACCGCGCCGTTCCGGATTCTCATCCGGCGCGGCGTGATCAACGAACAGGTCGTGATCGACAGGCCCTTCGTCCATCTGGTCGGTGAGGACCGCGCAGGAACCGTCATCAGCCATCTGGCCGCATCGGGTCTGACGGCACCCGACGGCAGGAACTGGGGCACGACGCGGACGCCGACGCTGACGGTTCGCGCGCCGGGCTTTCAGGCTGAGCGGCTGACGATCGCCAACGCCTTCGACGGTCTGGCAGAGATGACGCGTCCCGGCGGCTTGCGATCGCACGCTGGGGCGGGCCCCCAGGCCGTGGCCCTGATGCTGGCCGAAGGGTCGGACCAGGCTGTGATCAGGGACTGCGACATCCTCGGCTATCAGGACACCCTGTTCGCGGATGGCGGAACGGCCGTCTTCGAGCAGTGCCGCATCACCGGCAGCTAT
>NZ_JBIIAY010000197.1:0-3268 GCF_044239655.1 Brevundimonas sp. | reverse complement strand
ACTTCATCTTCGGCGCGGGTCGGGTCTGGTTCGAGGGCTGCGAGATCCGGTCGCGGCCCCGGCCGGTCGATCCCGTGGACGGATACGTCACCGCGCCTAGTACGCCGCTGGACCAGCCGTTCGGCCTGGTCTTCCATCGATGCCGTCTGACGCGGGATCACGGAACGGCCCGGCATTCGGTCTATCTCGGTCGGCCCTGGCGTCCGACGAAGACGTTTCCGGACGGCCGCTATGGCGACCCCGATCGGGTGGGAGCCGCGACCTTCCTCGACTGCTGGATGGACGACCATATCGCGCCCGACGGCTTCACCGAGATGTGGTACACCGGGCGCGATGGAAATCCACGCACCATGCTTCAGCCCGAGGACGCACGGTTTGCGACCCATGCATCGCGTGGGCCGGGTGCGGCGGCCTTTTCACGTGGGGCGGTGCTGACGCCCGCCCAGGCGGCAGCAATCACTCGATCGGCGGTCGTCGGCTCATTGTCCTGAGATTGGTGCCCCGGGCCGGGGTCGAACCGGCACTCCTTTCGGAACCGGATTTTGAGTCCGGCGCGTCTACCAGTTCCACCACCGGGGCCCGCAGGCTTCTCTTAGTGGGCTATCGCGCGTCGCGCTACTTGAGCCCGGGTTTGGAGCGCGAATTTTTGCGCAGCCCTTGCGTTCCATCGGGGTGTAACGCATCTGGCCCCTATGTCCGACGCGTTCAGCCTGCCCGATCTCGCCATCGTCTATGAGCATCCCGAGTGGTTCGAGCCGCTGTTCGCGGCGCTGGATCGGCGGGGCGTGTCCTATGTGAAGGTCACGCTGGCAGGGCACAGTTTCGACCCGGCGGGATCGCCGGCACCGGCGCGGGTGGTGTTCTCCAGAGTGGCGATGTCGTCCTTCCTGCGGGATCCGGAGCATCCGATCTTCTATGCCCAGAGCCTGTTCGAGCACTGGGAGGGGCAGGGGACGCGGGTGGTCAACGCCTCGGCCCTGCCCATCGATACGTCCAAGGCGCGGCAGTTGTCTCTGATCGCACGGCTGGGGCTCAAGGGCCCCGTGACGCGGGCGGCACACCGGCAGGCGGACCTGCCCAAGGCGGCTGAAGGGTTGCGTTTTCCGGTCCTGGTCAAGGCCGACATCGGCGGGGCGGGGGCCGGGATCACCCGCTATGAGACGCCCGAGGACCTGGCCGTGGCGGCGGGCAAGGGCTGGTGTCCGGCCGGGGTCAACGGCATCTCGCTGGTGCAGGAATACGCCCCGCGTCGGGACGGCAAGGTGACGCGGGTCGAGACCCTGGCCGGCAAGTTCCTGTATGCGCTGGATGTCGAGAGCCCCGGCGACGCCTTCGACCTGTGCCCGGCCGACGCCTGTCTGGTTCGGCCCGGCGCGCCGACGCTGACCATGACGCGGGTGACGCCGCCGGACGAGATCATCGCGGCGGCGGAGCTGATCGCAGCGGAGGGCCAGCTCGAGATCGGCTCGGTCGAATACCTGATCGACGACCGGGACGGGTCGGCGCTGTTCTACGACATCAACGCCCTGTCGAACTTCGTGGCCAGGCCGATGGAGGTGCTGGGGTTCGAGCCGCATGACGTCCTGGTCGACTGGCTGATGGCCATCGTGGCGGAAGAGGCGGCCAAGGTCGCGGTCAACGGAAAGGCGGCGGCATGAGGTACGGATACTGGGCCCCGGTCTTCGGTGGCTGGTTGAGGAACACTGACGACGAGCCGCAGGCGTCGTGGGAGCATCTGAAGGGAATCGTCACCCGGTCCGAGGACCTCGGATACGACCTGACCCTGATCGCCGAGCTGAACCTCAACGACATCCAGGGGATCCAGGCGCCGGCCCTGGACGCCTGGTCGAGCGCGGCGGCGCTGGCGGCGATCACCTCGACGATCGAGCTGATGGTGGCGGTGCGGCCGAACTTTCACCAGCCGGCCCTGTTCGCCAAACAGGCGGCCAACATCGACCGGATCTCGAACGGTCGGCTGGCTCTGAACGTCGTCTCGTCCTGGTGGGCCAAGGAGGCCGAGAGTTACGGGCTTCAGTTCGACCAGCACGACGACCGCTATGCGCGGACGACCGAATGGCTCCAGGTGCTGGACCGGCTTTGGACCGATCCGACCACGGATTTCGCGGGCGACTTCTACACGCTGAAGGACGCGATCGTGGAGCCCAAGCCGGTCTCGACGTCGGAGCGGCCTCGTCCGGTGATCTATGCCGGCGGCGAGTCGGAGGCGGCCAAGACCCTGATCGCCCGGTATTGCGACGCCTATGTCATGCACGGCGACGAGCCGGCCGTGATCGCCGACAAGATCGCCGACATGAGGCGACGCCGTGAGGCGTTCGGCCTGCCGCCGATGCAATACGGCATGGCCGGCTATTCGATCGTGCGGGATTCGCAGAGGGAGGCCGAGGCCGAGCTGGCGCGGATCACGACCATCCCCGGCCTGGCCGATGGGTCGCCGCCGGCGGGGTTCGCCAACTTCGACCAGTGGCTCTCGGGGACCCAGCTGGAGCGGGAGCTGAAGATCCGCGAATACTCTGTCTCCAACCGCGGCCTGCGCCCCGGCTTCGTCGGCACGCCCGAGACCGTCCGGGAACGGATGGAAGAATTCGAGGCGGCGGGGCTGAACCTGGTCCTGCTGCAGATGTCGCCCCAGGCCGAGGAGATGGAGAGATTTTCGAGGCAGGTGATGCGGGCGAATTAGGGGATCGGCACTTCGGGCATAAGCAAGGGTCTCGCCTCTGTCTCGATCCTCTCGGAAAATGCCAGGGGTGGCGCGCGACCGCTGCGGCTACCGATGTTGAACGGTACACGCACTGTGAACACCCTGCCTTCGAGCGGCCCCGTCGCCCCGTCGGACAGTCGCACCGACGATCCGCGCTGAACCAGCGCCGCAGCATGGACACCGAAGCGTTCGTCCACCGGCGCTTCGTCAGCAACGATACAGTCGACGCGACCATCCGCCCGCGCCCGGCACTGGACGGCAGCCTGGCCACTTTGATTGTCTCGGATGGCCTCGGACGGGAAGTCATTCGCATTTGGTCTGGGTGGGGCCGCCCAAACGATAGTGCCTGTGCTTTCGATCAAGTCCGACAATTCTTCTCCGCAAGCGGTCAGAACAGCATCGACGGCAGACGCATCCGTGGGAAGTGCCAACGTCGTTTCCCAGTCGGGTGCCTCTCGTGACTTGATGACCAGATCGAGCGTTCCGCCTTTGCGCAGGGTCCGCAGGACGGCGGCGGGCGAAAAGGCGAAAGCGGAGCGGCCGTCGGTC
>NZ_JBIIAY010000136.1:0-7662 GCF_044239655.1 Brevundimonas sp. | reverse complement strand
CGTCGCCGCCGCCGGACTGGCCTGGTGGACGGGGTCCGAAGGCTCCTATTGGGGTCACAACGCCATCCTGCGCACCCGCGCCTTCGCCGAGGCCGCCGGCCTGCCGGTCCTGCCGGGCAAGAAGCCGTTCGGCGGCCATATCATGAGCCATGACGTGGTCGAGGCCGCCCTGCTGCGCCGCGCCGGCTGGGGCGTCCATGTCACCGCCGCCCTGGACGGGTCGTGCGAAGAGACCCCGCCGACCATCACCGACTTCGTGCGCCGCGAGCACCGCTGGTGCCAGGGCAACCTGCAACACCTGGCCCTGCTGGGCGCGCCGGGCCTGACGGGCGCCAGCCGGACCCAGCTGTTCATGGGCGTGCTGGCCTATCTGGCCTCGCCCCTGTGGTTCGCCTCGCTGGTGACCGGGCTGGTGATCCAGCTCTACTATCCGATCGACTGGGCCTCGTTCTTCTACTTCCTGAAGCCCCAGTTCACGCCCTTCATGCTGGCCTCGGTGCTGGCGGGCGTGCTGCTGATCGGGCCCAAGATCATGGGGGCGGTGCTGGTGCTGTCGCGTCCGCGCGAGCGCCGGGCCTTCGGCGGCGGACGCCAGATCGTCAAGGGGATGATGGCCGAGATCTTCCTGTCGGCCACGCTCGCCCCGATCTTCATGGTCGCCAACACGGTCGCCGTGACCAAGATCCTGATCGGTCAGGACGCCGGCTGGCACTGCCAGCAGCGCGACGCCGACGGCGTGTCGTGGAAGGACGCCTTCCGCTCGATGCGCTGGCAGATGGGCACGGGTCTGGCCTTCTGTGCCGCCCTCGCCTTCCGGCCGGACCTGGCCACCTTCTTCATCCCGATCGTCGGTCCGCTGCTGCTGGCCGCCCCGATCGTGGTCTGGACCTCGCGCCGCGCCTCGGGCAAGGCCTTCGCCCGCAACGGCTTCCTGGTCACGCCCAAGGGCGACGAACAAAGCGCCACACCGTCCGTCCTGCACGGCCCGGTCCGGCCGAGCCCCCTGACCGACGGCGTCCGCGTCGCGGCCCTGCGCGCGGCGATGCAGAACGCTTAATCCGATCCTTCTCCCCTTGGGGAAGGAGGATCAGCGTGCCGCCTTCACCCGCCGCCGGAACGCGTGGAGCAGCGGCTCGGTGTATCCGTTGGGCTGCTCCACCCCCTCGAACACGAGCGCCCGCGCCGCCTGATAGGCCAGGCCGTCCGTGTCCGACGCCATCGGCCGGTACAACGGGTCACCCGCGTTCTGGCCGTCCACCTTGGCCGCCATCCGCAGGAAGGCGGCATCGACCTGCTCGGCCGTGCAGACCCCGTGCAGCAGCCAGTTGGCGATATGCTGGGACGAGATCCGCAGCGTCGCACGGTCTTCCATCAGGCCGATGTCGTGGATGTCGGGCACCTTGGAACACCCCACCCCCTGGTCGATCCAGCGCACCACATAGCCGAGGATGCCCTGCGCATTGTTGTCCAGTTCATCGGCGATATCCTGTTCCGACCAGTTCCCGCCGACCGCCAGCGGCGGCGTCAGCAGGTCGGTCAGGCCGGGGATCGGCCGCGTCGCGACCTCCTTCTGGACCGCGAACACATTGACCGCGTGATAGTGCAGGGCATGCAGGGTCGCCGCTGTCGGGCTGGGCGTCCAGGCCGTATTGGCCCCGGTCCGGGGGTGACCGATCTTCTGCTCCAGCATGTCGGCCATCCGGTCGGGCGCCGCCCACATGCCCTTGCCGATCTGGGCCCGGCCCGACAGCCCGCACGCCAGGCCGATGCCGACATTGCGCGCCTCATACGCCGCGATCCAGGCCGATCCCTTGACCTCGGCCTTGCGGATCATCGGTCCGGCCTGCATGGCCGTGTGGATCTCGTCGCCGGTGCGGTCCAGGAAGCCGGTGTTGATGAAGACGATCCGGTCCTTCACCGCATGGATGCAGGCGGCCAGGTTGGCGGACGTGCGCCGCTCCTCGTCCATCACCCCGACCTTGATCGTGTGCCGCGCCAGACCCAGCAGGTCCTCGACCGCGTCGAACAGCCGGTTCGTGAAGCCGCACTCCTCGGGCCCATGCATCTTGGGCTTGACGATATAGACCGAGCCCGCAGCCGAGTTCACGAACCCGCCCAGACGCTGAAGGTCGTAGATCGCGATCAGTGAGGTTACGATCGCATCGAGAATCCCCTCCGGCGCCTCGGTCCCGTCCGCCAGCATCACCGCTGGATTGGTCATCAGATGGCCGACGTTCCTCACGAACAGCAGGGACCGCCCCTTCAGCACCACCTCGCCGCCGTCAGGTCCGGTCAGCACGCGATCCGGCTCCAGCGTCCGCGTCAGGGTCTGACCGCCCTTCTGGAACGAGGCCGCCAGATCACCCTTCATCAGCCCCAGCCAGTTGCGATAGGCCTCGACCTTGTCGGCCGCATCCACCGCCGCGACGGAGTCCTCCAGGTCGCAGATCGTCGACAGGGCCGATTCCAGCACCACGTCGCTGATCCCCGCTGGGTTGGTCCGCCCGATCGGATGGTCGGCGTCGAACACCACCTCGATATGCAGGCCATTGTGCCGGAACACGCGCGAGCGGTCGGTCTTGCCGAGGTACTGGCCGGGATCGCGGATCGCGATGCCCTGATGCACGTCCGTCAGATCGGCCCACGACCCCTGCGCCAGCGGAACCGCCTCATCCAGGAACGCCTTGGCCCGCGCCACGACCTTCGCCCCGCGCGCCGCATCATAAGGCCCCGAGACCGGTGCCTCACCCAGCGCGTCGGTGCCGTAAAGCGCGTCGTACAGGCTGCCCCACCGCGCATTGGCCGCGTTCAGCAGGAACCGCGCGTTCAGGATCGGCACCACCAGCTGCGGCCCCGCCAGGGTCGCCAGCTCTGGATCGACATTCTCGGTCGTGATCTGGAACGGCGCGGGCTCATCAACCAGATAACCGATCTCCCTGAGAAACGCCTCTTGTTCGCCTACCGTCTCGCGCGCGGCGCTCGACTGCTTGAGGCCGGTCGCCACGGGGTCGCTCGCCTGCCCGCGCCGCCCGCGATACCAGTCGTCGATCTGCAACTGAAGCGCATCGCGCCGCGCCAGCAGGGCCAGATTCTCCGGCGCGAACCGGCCGAACACATCCGCCGCCCCGGCCCAGAATTCCATAGCTGCGATCCCGAGCCCGGGCAGCACCTCGGTCTCGACGAAGGCGGCGAGTTCCGGCGCGACGCCCAGTCCGGCGCGGTCGAGATAGTCGGTCATGTGGATGTCCCAGAGACGGTGCGGATCGTCCCTGTAACATTCCGTGATGACGCGGGGGAAGTCGAGGATTTTCCCGCGTGCGCCGAGGCCGGCTCGCTATTTCGCCTCGGCTCCGCTCAGGACGGCATCGCAATCGCGTCCTGAATACAGGCCGTTCATATAGTACCAGCGTTGCCGCGCGATGACCCGCTCGGCTTCGCGGCGCTCGGCTTCGCGGCGGGCCATCGCGCCCATGGCATTGCCGAGCAGGCCTAGGCCCGGCACGGCGCGGCCGGCCCCCGACATCAGCGCCCCCTGCATCGCGACACTGGTCGCCGCGTTGATCGCCTGTTCCGACGAGAAGACGCCGCCCTCGGGCGCGCCGCCCAATGTACCGGCCAGCTCGTTGGCGTTCTGGACGATCTGCTGACAGGTCAGGCTGGTGTCGCCGACCTGGATGATCGCACCCTGCTGCGCCACCGCCGGCGAGACGCCGCCGACCAGAGTCACCGCCGCAGCCACGCCCGCCGCCCATTTCCGAGCCAAAGTCATGTCAATCCTCCCCGTTCGCGCCCATCGCGACGTGATGGACCCTAATCCTCCGCCCTGTTCGTCGGCACTGACGATGCCTGACCGAGGTGAGGGGCTGGTCTTTCGGCGACTGCGCGCCCACCCTTCCGGGAATGACCGTCCCGTTCCGCATCCTGCGCCTTCACTGGGTTCTGCTGCTTGCCCTGGCGGTCGCCGTTGCGGTGGGGATCGTGACGCCGGACCAGTGGCGCTGGCCCATGCGCACGGCCGCCGGATGGGACGCCGGGGTCGCCCTCTATCTCGTCATCACGATCATTCGGCTGGCCCGGACGGGATCGACAGACGGGATTCGCCGACGCGCCGCCGCGCTGGACGACGCCGGTTAGGCGGTCCTTCCGCTCAGTCTGCTGGCAGCGATCGCCAGCATCGCCATCGTGGTCGGAGAGGCCGCGACGGCCCCGGAATCCCGCGCCGCCTCGACTGCGGCCCTGTTTCTGACCACGGTCGCCCTGTCATGGTGTTTCATCCACCTAATCTTCGCCCAGCACTATGCGCGCGGCTTCTAAGGGCCCGGCGAAACAGGGGCCGACGACGCGGGGGCCGACGACACGTCGCAAAGCCGTCGCGGCGGGCTGATTTTCCCGGGCGAGGACGACCCCGACTACTGGGACTTCATGCATTTCGCCCTGATCATCGGCGTGGCGTGCCAAACGGCCGACGTTCAGATCGCCGACCGCCGCCTGCGCCGCGTCGCCTCGATCCACAGCGTCACGGCCTTCGTCTTCAACACCGTGATCCTGGCGCTAGGCGTCAATTTCGCCGTCAGCCTGCTGGGGTCGTAGGCGCGCAGCGCGCACTTCAGCCTGCCTGATCTTCGCGCCCGCCGTGACGAACCGCCTTTGAGGCCCTATCTAGGGTTCATGACCATCGCCGTTCCTCAGCCGCCCATCCTCGACACCGCCATTCTCGATGCGGGGGGCGTCGACCCTTCAGAAGCCCTGTCGATCCTGCAGGGGGCGCTGCACGGAGCCGATGACGGCGAGCTGTTCCTCGAACGATCGGAGTCCGAATCCCTGGTCTTCGACGACGGCCGGTTGAAATCCGCCGCCTATGACGCCTCGGAAGGGTTCGGCCTTCGGGTCGTGGCGGGCGAGACCGCCGGGTATGCCCACGCCAACGAGATCTCTGCCGCCGCGATGCGCCGCGCCGCCGATAGCGCCTCCCTGGCCAAGGCCGGCCACGCGGGCGTCTCCGCCGAGGGGCCGCGCGCGACCAACCAGAAACTCTATGACGCCGTCGATCCCCTCGCCTCCCCGGCCTTCTCGGACAAGATCGCCCTGCTCAGCGAGATCGACGCCTGGGCCCGGGCCCGCGATCCGCGCGTGGTCCAGGTCTCGGCCTCCATCGTCGGCGAGCGTCGCCAGATCGAGATCCTGAGGGCCGACGGCCTGACGGTGCGCGACCTCCGCCCCCTAGTCCGGCTGAACGTCTCGGTCACGGTCGAACGCGACGGCCGCCGCGAAAGCGCCTCGTCCGGCGCCGGCGGTCGCGCCGGGTTCGAGACCTGGATCGCGCCCGATCGCTGGCAGGGTCAGGTCGACGAGGCCCTGCGTCAGGCCCTGGTCAACCTCGACACCGTCGACTGCCCGGCCGGAGAGATGGACGTGGTCCTGGGCGCCGGTTGGCCCGGCGTCCTGCTGCACGAAGCCATCGGCCACGGCTTCGAGGGCGATTTCCACAGGAAGGGCTCGTCGGTCTTCACCGGCATGATGGGCAAGCGGGTCGCAGCGCCGGGCGTCACCGTCGTCGATGACGGCTCGATCGCCGGCCGACGCGGCTCCCTGTCCGTCGATGACGAAGGCACGCCGACCTCGCGCACCGTCCTGATCGAGGACGGCATCATGGTCGGGCTGATGAACGACCGGCTGAGCGCCCGTCAGCTGGGGCAGCGCGCCACCGGCAACGGTCGCCGCCAGTCCTTCGCCCACGTCCCTATGCCGCGCATGACCAACACCTTCATGGAAGGCGGCCGCGACAAGCAGGCCGACATGATCGCCTCCACGAAGCGCGGGCTGTTCGCCGCGAATTTCGGTGGCGGCCAGGTGGACATCACCAACGGCAAGTTCGTCTTTCAATGCACCGAGGCCTATCTGATCGAGGACGGCAGGATCACCGCCCCGGTGCGTGGTGCCACCCTGATCGGTGACGGCGCGACGGCCTTGCAGAACGTCAGCATGATCGGCGACGACTTCGCCTTCGATCCCGGCGTCGGGGTCTGCGGCAAGGCGGGGCAAGGCGTCCCGGTCGGCATCGGCCAGCCCTCGCTGAAGATCGGCGGCCTGACGGTCGGCGGCACGGCGGTTTAGGTTCAGGCGACGCGGGTCGGTCAGGAACCGCCACCCCGTCGCCGCATTGTTGACGGCAAGCGTTGACGACAGGGCGGACAAACGGGCTCAACGGGCTCTCATCGGAGGCGACGTCATGTCCCATCCCCTTCTCGACCGGCTCAGCGAGCCCAGAGTTCGCTGGTGGATCGCGGGCGGCGTCGCCGTGCTGGCCCTGACTCTGGGTGGGTTCGCCATGACCAACCGTGGCGCTGCCGACGCTGAATCTGCCACCGGCCCCGCCCTCAATATCGCCGTGGTTCCGCCGGTGGAGCGCGAGGTCCAGCCCGGCGATGTGATGGACGTCGGCGCCCTGAACAACGGCTTCGACGGGCGGATGCCCGAGCCCGTGGCGAACGAGAACCCCGACTACGACGCCGAACAGCCCGCCTATGTGGAAGACGACTGGCGCGCCGACGATCGCGAGCCGCCCCGTTACAGTGACCGGGGCTATGACGACCGGGCTCGCTACGATGAACCGGCCCCGCGCCAGGATGACCGTCGCGACGACTATCAGCCCCGCCCCCTGGCCTTCGGTTTCGACGCCCCCCGCCCCGACTGGCGCGCCGAACGCGAGGCCCGTCGCGCCGCGATGGAGGCCCGGATGGAGGCCCGCGCCCGCGAGGACGCCGACCGCCGCGTCTATTCCTCTTCGGGCGGCAGGCTGTCGCGCGACAGCGAGTTCTACTGAACCCCGTCAGACTTCCACACCGGCCCGACCACCTCCAGCCCCTGGGCCTCCAGCTGGTCCAGCACCCCGCCCGGCTCGGCCAGGATGCGTAACGGTGCGACCGCCAGGGTGACGCCCAGCTCGCCCAGCGCGGCCGTCGCGGCTTCGGCCCACTGGGTCCGCAGCACGGGCGCGATCTCCGGATCGCCTGACGGCCAGCAGACGTTCAGCGCCTTGTCCAGCGGCGTGGCCAGCACATCGGGCACCCGCAGCGACCGCCATGCCTCGACCCGCGCCATGGCCCCCGCCGGCCCCGCCTCCGCCGCCGCGATCGCCGCCTCGATACAGGGCAGGTAGACCGACGGCGGCTGGGTGATCAGGTTGTCGATCAGCTCGTCGCCGCGCACGACCCCCACCGGCTTTCCATCGACATCGGCCTCTCGCGCCGCACGCCGCACCGCATCGGTCGCGCCCCGACCGCGCCGGTCCAGCCCCGCCTTCTCCAGCAGATCGAACCCCAGGGCGACGAAGCTCTGGGTGCGCCACCGGTCGCCGCGCTCGCCCGCCATCACCGTCTCCAGCCGCGCCTGCAGTTCGGGCGACAGATAGTCGGCGCTGGTCGTGCCATTGGGCAGGTTGGCGATGGTCCGCATCCGCCAGACCAGCCGCAGCAGGTCGCTGATCGAGGCCTCGGCCTGGACCGGATAGAGGATCCGCTGCGACCGCGCCGTCGCCGCTTCCAGCGCCTCGGGCCGCCAGTCGAAGTCGCGCGGCACCCCGCCGATGGCTCCGACGAGGATGACGGTAGATCCGCCCTGCTCGACCTGCCAGATCGGCGACCCCGCCCGGCGGGCGGTGAC
>NZ_JBIIAY010000135.1:0-7670 GCF_044239655.1 Brevundimonas sp. | reverse complement strand
GTTGATCTGGAGCCACTTGCCGTCGGGATCGTCTTCGGTGTCGGGCTTGATGGCGTCGATCGGGCATTCCGGCTCGCAGACGCCGCAGTCGATGCATTCGTCCGGCGCGATGACCAGGAAGTTCTCGCCCTCGTAGAAACAGTCCACCGGACAGACCTCGACACAGTCCATGAACTTACATTTCACGCAGGCGTCGGTGACGATGTAGGTCATGGGCGGGAATAGGCGCTGTCGGTTGGGAAGGTCGGGTTGCGCAGATGACCCCGACGGGGCTCACTGTCAACCGAACGGGGCTGAATGCGTTGAACAGCAAATCTGTCGCCGCTTGCGCCCCTGGCCTCTTGCAGTGACGCCAAACACGGCTATTTGCATCAGTACCGATTACAGTTCTCGCGTCATCGTCGTCCCAACCCAGGAGTTTCCATGTCGAACCGCCGCCTCTTCATCCGTTCCGCCGCCCTGGCTGGGGCCGCCGCCGTCCTGATTTCGGGCGGGGTCGTCGCCCAGGCCGCCCTGACCAAGAACCCGGCCGAGGTCCAGGCCGGGACCTACAAGCTGGATTCGTCGCACGGCAAGATCACGTGGTCGCTGAACCATCTGGGCTTTTCGACCTATACGGGCCAGTTCACGGGCGTGACGGCCGACCTGACCATCGATCCGGCCAATCCGTCGGCGGCGACCCTGACGGCGACCGTGCCGATCTCTGGCCTCGACGACACCTCGCCGGGCCTGAAGACCCACCTGCAGACGCCCGACTTCTTCGATGCGGCCCAGTTCCCGACCGCCACCTTCGTCGCGAAGACGATCACCGTGGATAGCGACGACGCGACCGAGGCTGATGTGGTCGGCGACCTGACCCTGCACGGCGTGACCAAGCCGGTGACGCTGGAGGTCAAGTTCAACCAGGCCGGCTCTGTTCGCGGTCCCTATCGCCTGGGCTTCGACGGCGAGACCACGATCAAGCGGTCCGAGTTCGGCATGACCTATGGTCTTCCGGCGATCGGCGACGAGGTCGAACTTCACATCGAAGGCGAGTTCGTCAAGCAATAGTCGAAGAGGTGGGCTACCGCTCGCCACGCCCCCCGGTCCGAACTGCGATCGGCCGGAGGACAGGCTCCGGCTCGCTACTTGAGCCCAGGTTCGGATGTGTCGGCATCCAGCGGTGAATACAGGGCGCGGGCCTCCGGTGGGGGTCCGCGCCGTTCGCCGAGAGCCTCGACGCGCACGGCGGTGACCCGGCCGTCGATCGCGAAGGTGATCTCGTCGCCGGGGTGGACGACACGGCTGGGCTTGTCGAGGCGGGTCTGGCGGCCCTGATGGGTCAGGCGAACGGCCCCGCGCTCGACGAGGGCGGCGGCCAGCGACCGCGTCTTCACGAACCGCGCGCGCCACAGCCAGATGTCGATGCGGACCGAGCCTTCGCTCATGCCGACTATGATGCCTTCTTCCGCCTCGGCCGCTTGCGGCGGGCGGGCGGTGCGGGGGCGGTGAGTTCGGCCAGTCTGGCGAAAGGCGAATCCTTGACCACCAGGGGCTTGCCCGGGCGATCCGGCTGCTGGGCGCGGGTGGATTTCAGGGCGGCGAGCAGGGCGCCGGCCTCGCCGGACTTCAGGCCCAGATCGGTCAGGGCTTCGGGGGCGATGTCGCCCTTGCCCGCCGCCTGTTTGAGGTCGGCGAGGCGTTCCAGCAGCTCGACCGGGGCTGACCAGCGGCCGACCGCACGCCGCCCGAAGGCCGACAGGGCGCGGATCGACGGTGCCGGGATCGGCAACAGGGCCAGCCCCTCTCCTGATGCGCGGAACGGTTCGGTCGCGGCGAAGGCCTGGGCGAGCACCCGGCCGCGCGATTTCAGCACGCCGGGCAGCCAGACCGAATGGGTGCCGACGCGGATGGCGAAGGTCTTGATCGTGCGGCGCTCGACCTGGCTGAGGGCGGCGAGGTCGCGTTCGACGTCGCGGCGGTCGATGACGCCGCCGGCCTCCAGCAGGCGAAAGGCGATACCGCGCGGCAGGCCTTTCAGGCCGCCGGTCTCGATGGCCTGTTTCAGCCGGCGAAGATCGCGCAGCGCCCTGCCCGCCTCGCTCGCCAGCCAGGCCTCGATGCGGCGCTGGGCCCGGTCACGCGCGGCCTGCGGGCCCAGATCGCCAATCAGCCGGACGCGGGGGGAGAAGGGTTCGGTGTTAACGATCTTGGCCGCCAGTGCGCCCTGCCAGAGGACGTCGCCGTCCGGCGTGACGCTGAAGGCGCCATCGGCATCGGCGGCGAGCCGGCCGAGGCGGCGGGTGATCTCGGGCGTGACGGCGCGCAGGGCGGCGGTCTTCAGCGTGCGATCGGCCAGCGCCGAGCCGCCCTTGTCACCGGCGAAGCGGACCCCCTCCAGATGCCCGACCGCCTCGCCGTCCACGGTGACGACGCCGTCGGCCGCGACCTCGGCCAGGGTGTCGGCACGGTCGTGCAGGGAGCGCATCAGGGCGGTGGTCTTGCGATCGACGAACCGGGCGGTCAGGCGGTCGTGCAGGACGTCCGACAGCCGGTCCTCTAGCGCGCGGGTGCGGTCGCGCCAGCCCTGCGCCTGATCCAGCCAGTCGGGCCGGGCGGCGATATAGGACAGGGTGCGCACGCCGCTGAGCCGCGCCGACAACTGGTCGATCTGGCCGTCGTCGCGGTCAAGCTCTGCGAACCGAGGCCCCATCCAGTCGTCGGTCAGCCGGCCGCGTTTGCCGGTCAGGGCGTGGAAGATGTCGCGCGACAGTCGGGCGTGCTCGTCCAGGGTGGTCTTCTGGAAATCCGGCAGCTGACAGCATTCCCACAGCCGCATGATCGTCCCGCGCGAGCGGCTGATCGCCTTGATGTCGTCGTCCTGCATGGCGCGGCGCAGCAGGGTCTCGTCGAGGGCGGGCAGGGTCAGTTTGAGCCCTCCGCGTTGAGGTGTCTGAACCAGCGACCGCAACAGGTCCGGCAGGGTGTCGAAGTCGAGCCGGGCGTTGCGCCACTCGGCATTCTGGACCGGATCGAACTGATGGTTGACGACCTGTTCGACCAGGTCTTCGTCAAGCTCCTCGCATTCGCCGGTGACGCCGAAGGTGCCGTCGCGAATGTGGCGGCCGGCGCGGCCCGCGATCTGGGCCATCTCGTGGGCGTGGAGCCAGCGGGTGCGGCGGCCGTCGAACTTTCGCATCCCGGCGAAAGCGACATGGTCGACATCCATATTCAGCCCCATGCCGATGGCGTCGGTGGCGACTAGGAAGTCTACCTCCCTCGACTGGAACAGGGCGACCTGTGCGTTGCGGGTACGCGGTGAGAGACTGCCCATCACCACCGCCGCCCCGCCCCGTTGGCGGCGGATCAGTTCGGCGATGGCGTAGACCTGCTCGGTGCTGAAGGCGACGATGGCCGAGCGGCGCGGCAGGCGGGTCAGCTTCTTGGAGCCCGCGTAGCTGAGGTTCGACAGGCGTTCGCGGGTGACGATCTCGATGTCGGGGATCAGGCGGCGCATCAGGGGCGCCATGGTCCCGGCCCCCAGGAACATGGTCTCGAACCGGCCCCGGGCGTGCAGCATCCGGTTGGTGAAGACATGGCCACGCTCCGGGTCCGCGACCAGCTGGATTTCGTCCACCGCCAGGAACTCGACCTCCCGCTCCAGCGGCATTGCCTCGACGGTGCAGACCCAGAAATGCGGGCGCGGCGGGATGATCTTTTCCTCGCCCGTGATCAGGGCGACGGCGTTGGCACCTCGAAGCTTGACCACCCGTTCATAGATCTCGCGGGCCAGCAGGCGCAGCGGCAGACCGATCATGCCGGACGCATGGCCCAGCATCCGCTCGACCGCCAGATGGGTCTTGCCGGTGTTGGTGGGGCCCAGCACCGCGACGACGCGGGACGGAGCCTGGCCTGTGGAGCGGTCGCTCATGATCGCCATAAGGTGGCGATTCGACGAAGGTTCCTCAAGCGGAACCGCAGGATTCAGGGAATGGGGGCGAAGCTCTTGTTCTCGCGCAGGGCCGAGGCCTTGCGCACCGCCATCGGGGCAGCGGTGAACCAGTAGCCGGCGTCGTCGTCGCGGTGTGCCTGTTTGCGCTCCACGCCGCGCAGGCGGCGCAGGGCGGCGTTCTCCAGCAGACGGGCGTGCATCGCGCGGGGCGACAGTTCGGCGATGGCGGGAGAGCCGGGAACGGCGACGGTGTCGGGTCCGATGGGCTCCACCGCCGGGCGGGCGATAGAGATGAACATGGCGAGCCTTCGTAACGCAGATTTCGAGATTGCGACGCCGATCGCGTCCTGGCCCCGGTGGCCCGTCGCCTTCTGTGACGGGTCGTATGGTTAATCCACAGATCCTGTGGACAGTTCCATGTATGAGCAGAAAATATGTGCGTATTCAGGCGGTTATGGTCACGCTTTGAGCGTATTGGCAAACAGAGGGTTAACGGCGGACCTCAGGCCGGGTCGGTAATCCGGGCCAGATGCGCCAGCCAGGCCTTGCGCCCCACGGGCGTCAGAACGATCCGTGTACGGGGTTTTCTGCCTAGAAATCCGCGACGTAGCTCGATATAGGCCGCGCCCTCCAGCCGTTGCAAATGGCTGGACAGGCTGTTGTTGGGCAGTTCCAGCACGGCGGCCAGTTCGGTGAAGTCGGCCGCGCCGCGATCGGACAGAAAGGCGAGAATACCCGCCCGGACCAGGCTGGACAGCAGCGGATCGACCGGAAACGGCGCGTTCAACGGGCCCTCTGGCGCATCAGGATGACCGCCGGGACGAAGGCGAGCAGCAGCAGGCAGGCGCAGATGATCGGCAGTGCCATCGCCGTATTGCCGACCGAGGCCATGGCGACGGCGGCGACATAGCTGCCGATCGCGACAGCCAGCAGCCAGGGCCGGTCGCTGGTTATCGCCGTCACCCACCAGGCCGAGCCCCACAGCACCAGCAGCATCGGCCCCAGCAGATGGGCGGAATAGACCACGTCGCTGGGCGGCTCACCCTCGGCAAATAGCCGGATCGCCGTGAACACCGTCACAAGCCCGATGAAGGCCGCCGTCCAGGTCGCCGAGGCCGTGCGGTTCAGTCGGATACGGTTGGGCCCCAGCGTTCGCCACGCGGTCCAGATCAAGGTGACGAAAAACATCAGGTGGGCGGCGAGAATGCCCCCATTGGCGATCAGCACGATCGGGCCGGGCGTGTAACGTCCCATGGCCGGGTCCGGCCAGCCGTCGACCATGAACCCGACAGTTAGCAACAGAAGCAGGCCGCCATAGGCCCCGCCGAACACGGCCATCAGCAAGAGGAAGGGTGCCGGCTCGCCCCGCCCGGCGACGGCCAGCCGCTTCAGATAGGCGATGTCGCTCTCGTCGGAGGACGGCGTGGGGGTGGTGGCGTCGGACATGGCGAAGCTCCGGTTTCGATATGACTACTTTCAATTTCAAAGTTGTCGAGTCAAGAGCCTTCGTGTGGAGAGTCGCTAGTCAGCGCAGCCCGCGTTAAGGATCGGCGGTGCGTTTCGATGACCGTTTCCTGGAAGAACTGAAGGCCCGCCTTCGCCCGTCCGACGTGATCGGGCGGTCGGTGAAGCTCAAGCGTCAGGGACGGGAATGGGTGGGGCTGAGCCCATTCTCGAAAGAGAAGTCGCCGTCGTTCTTCGTCAACGACGACAAGGGCTTCTTCCACGACTTCAGCTCGGGCAAGCACGGCGACGTCATCAGCTTCCTGCAGGAGACCGAGCGGCTGTCGTTTCCGGAGGCGGTCGAGCGGCTGGCCGCCGAGGCCGGGATGGCGCTGCCGGCCGAAGACCCGCAGGGCGCCGAGCGGGAGCAGAAGCGCCAGGGCCTGTCGGACTGGATGGACCTGTCCCAGAAATGGTTTGCGGCCAACCTGCGTCGGTCGGTCGGCAAGGCGGCGCGCGAATACCTGGAGCGGCGCGGACTGCCCGAGGATCAGTGGGAGCGGTTCGGCCTGGGCTATGCGCCCAACGACCGCGAGGGGCTGAAAAGCGCGCTGGTCCAGCGGGGTGCCAAGCCCGGCGACCTGATCGAGATGGGGATGCTGATCTCGCCGGAAGGTGGGGGCCAGCCCTATGACCGGTTCCGCGACCGGCTGATGTTCCCGATCCTGGATGCGCGCGGGCGGATCGTCAGCTTCGGCGGGCGGGCCATGAACCCCGACGACCGGGCGAAATACCTGAACGGACCCGAGAGCCCGCTGTTTTACAAGGGGGCCACTCTCTACGGCCTGCCCGAGGCGCGGCGAATTCTGGGGGCCGAGAGCAAGGGCAAGGCGGCGATCATCGTCGTGGAAGGCTATATGGACGTCATCGCCTGTCAGCGCGCGGGCCTGCCGGCCGTGGCGCCGATGGGCACGGCCCTGACAGAGGAGCAGATGGCCCTGCTGTGGCGGACGTCGTCCGAGCCGGTCCTGTGTTTCGACGGCGACGGGGCAGGCCAGAGGGCGGCGTTCCGCGCCATCGAACGCGCCCTGCCCCTGTTGAAACCCGGCCGGTCGTTCCGTTTCGCCCTGCTGGAAGGCGGGCAGGACCCGGACGACATCCTGCGGGACAAGGGCGCGCCTGCGCTTCGTCAGGCAATGAGCGAGACGCGGCCGTTCGCCGAGATGCTGTTCCGGCGCGAAGTCGAGGTCGAGCCGCTGGATACGCCGGAACGTCGGGCGGGGCTGAAGGGGCGGCTGCGGGCGGCGGCGGCCCTGATCCAGGACAAGGATCTGGCCGAACAGTATCGGCGCGAGATGTTCGAGCGGTTCGACGGCCTGTTTCCCAGCCGGACAGCACCCCAGGCACGGCCTCAGCAACCGGGCGGACGCTGGCGGCCAGGTCCGCCGCCCAAGCTGGGCCAGACCTCGGAAGGCGCGCAGGCGATGCAGTCGCTGTCGCGCTCGATCGAGCCCGTGGCGGCGGCCCTGGCGCACGGGGCCATCGAGGACCCCGAGCGGATGGACGACCATCTGGAGGCCATCTCGTCGCACGGATTCGGCGATGCCGCGCTGGACGGGCTGGCGCATGAGCTGGTGCGGCTGCGGTTCTCCGATGCGGCGATGGATTCCGCCCTGCTGCGGCGGCGGCTGTCGGCCTCGGGCCACGACGACCTGCTGCGCGAAGTCGAGAAGGCGGCCGCCAAGTCGGGGGCGCCGTTCCTGGACGCCACGTCCAGCACCGCCGAAGCCCGCCTGCGCTGGGCCCAGGGGTTCGAGGCCCTGACCCGGGTCGCGGCGCTGGAACAGGCCCTGGCCTCGGCCAAGTCGGGTGCCGACCAGGCCTTCGACGCCCCGGCCTTCAGCCGCCTGAAGGCCGAACGCGACGCCCTGCGCCGGGCGGTTCGGACGGGGGAGATCTGGAGCGCGGGCTGACCGCGTTTTCGGGATCGGCTGTTATCCCCTGATGCAGCCCTGTCAAATTGCGATAGCTCGTGACCCTCGCCGGATTGTAAGGAGGCGCGCCGGCCTCTGTTCTTTCGACCGGTGCCTTGCTGGACATTCAGATGTTTCGCCGACTTCGCCGCCGCCTTTCCGCCGATGCGACCGCTCCATCGGCCGCCGAGGTCACCGAGACCGAAACCTTTGGCCATCTGTCCCCGCGTATCCAGTCCGCGATCCAGGCAAGGCGAAAATATCCCAACGATTTCTATGGCGGATGGGAAGAAGAAGACATTGCCCTGTTTCAACGGTCCCGT
>NZ_JBIIAY010000153.1:0-5964 GCF_044239655.1 Brevundimonas sp. | reverse complement strand
GAGCCCGTGACGCCTGACGACATAACCCGAAAAGGCGGCGGTCATGACGTGCAGGACCTTGTTCTCGGCGGCATCGTAAAGGGATCGTTGGACGTCGTACCATGCCGGCATCACGGCGTCTGAGCCGGCGCGCTCCAGACTGCTGACCGCTGAGTGAAGCCGGATCGCCTTCGCTGGCAACATTCGCTCTACGGCCTCGTCGGCGGCTGCTGAGTTCATGTCCTGACCCAGTCTGGCGGCCAAGGCCGGATCCGCCTTGCTCGCCGCGAGGAATCCATGAAGGGCGCGGATCACCGATCCCTGGACCGGCTCGCGCAACTCGACCCCGCCCGTGCGCCCTTTGACACACTCGGCGACACCGGCATCCTCGAGCAGGCGCACAGCCTCAACCGCAACCGACAGCCCGACCCCGTGTCTCTCGGCGATATCCCAGGTCGAGCCGAGACGGACTCCGTTCAGGCAATCGGCATGTCGGATCCCCGAACCAATGCGGTTCGCGACTCGCGCTGCGAGGCTCCTGTCGATGCTCGATGGTGAGGTCGGCGACACGTCGAACGGATCCCCGGCCGCGCGCCACCATGCGCAACGGCGCGCCTCGACGCCGGCAAGCGCGAGTTGCGCGGCGGCCGTCGGATCTCCCCTCCCGATGGCGGCCGACAGGCCAAGTGCGATATCCTGCGGCATGCTGGTCATGTCGTGGGCAAACTGGTCCAAACAGGTCAGGGACACGGCCAGAAATGGATTGACCGCTTCGACAATGCGCTCGCCCAAGGGCCGCTCTGAAGGCTCGGGCGGCCGGTCGCTGGCAATCTCAGCAGCCTCGATCGCCGCGCGAGTTTCGATGAGTCGCCGGGCTTTCCAGATTTCGTCTGCGGTCACGCCACGCCAGCGGAGATAGGACGCCATGGTCGTGGCGGCCGCCGTCAGTGACGGTTGCTGCACGATGAGCCCGCCGGAGCGACCGCGCTGCAGCCGGCATCCCCCCCGCGCCTCGACCAGCCGAAAGGCCTGACGGATCAACCGAACACTGACACCAAAGCTTTCCGCCAGCGCGGCCTCAGGTCCGCAAACCATGCCGGCCTGCCACCCCTTGGCGGCGATGGCGTCTTCCAGAGCCGTGGCGATGATCGGTCCCAGCCGACTTTCGGCCCGCGCCCCCAGGATGGCGGCGTACTCTGCGCGGGCTTCCCCCGTGCCGAGCCCCACTGGCTCCAATATGATAGCGGCTGATCCAGTCGTCCGCGGCATCCAGCATCCCCTTCGCGGCGTCTTCACGCGCCGCTCCGAAAATCGATATACAACATAGCGTTCAAGTCAAATTGTGCGCACGTCCGATTAGTGAGCGCTATTTTGCTGGCTTGAAACGCGCCACCCTTTACGCCTTGCGATCGTCTGCATGAATCCGTTGCTGTCGGTCATTGCACCCTCATCCCACGCTGTGGAGCCGGTCCCAGCACTCGCCAGGACTCCCATGAAGATCGCCAGCCTGATCGTTGCGCTCGTCGTCGCCAGCCCGCTCGGGGCGATCGCGCAGGACGGGCCGCCCGTCACCATGACACGCGAGGCGGGACCGGATCAGGCCACGGCAATAAAGCTCTACCCTGCAGGGTCCACGCCAGCCGGGCCGGCACCTGAGACGTGGGCGCACATCCAGGGTCAGGCAGGTCCAGGCATAACGCTGGACATGCACATCGTCCGCAACGTCTCCGAGCCGACCGTCACGCCCTTCCTGCCAGATCCGGCCAAGGCGACGGGTGCAGCAGTCGTTGTCGCACCCGGCGGAGCTTTCCTTTCCCTGACGATGGACGCCGAAGGCGAAGACGTCGCCCGTTGGTTCGCCGACCATGGGATCGCCGCCTTCGTGCTGAAATACCGACTTAACCCCACACCGGAGAATGACGGTGCCTTCCTGGGCATGATGTCGGAACGGATGGGCGCGGCGATCCAGGCCGGCGACGCGAGGGACGTCAATGAGCCGCGCGCCGCCGAGGACGGTGCGCGCGCCCTGACCTTGATCCGCGAGCGCGCGGCCGAGTGGGGCATCGACCCTGAACGCGTCGGCTTCATCGGCTTTTCCGCCGGGGCCATGACCGGCCTTCAGACTGTCATGGCAGCCTCGCCACAAGACCAGCCGGCCTTTCTGGCCTACGTCTATGGGCCCATGCTGGCGGTCCAGCCGCCCGCCGGCGCGCCACCGCTTTTCGTGGCGATCGCCCTCGATGATCCTCTGTTCGGGCGACAAGGGTTCGGCCTCGTCGATGCCTGGCGCACCGCAGGTGCCGCAGTGGAACTTCATGCATTCGAGCGTGGCGGCCATGGCTTTGGCATGGGCGTCGCTGGCACGACGACCGCCAGCGTGATGGATGATCTGTTGTCGTGGCTGGCCATGCGCGGCCTTTTGATGGGCTCCGAGCGGTGAAGGCAGACATGTTCGCGACCGAAGGCCGGTCACGGAGTGTGGCGTCGAATATTTGGCTTCTCCGACGCCGTCGAACGTGGTGCCCATTTGCATTCGCCCGCGTCGCTGGTCTTTTGATACCCTCATGTCTGGAGCGCCCATGACCCGCAGAGTCTCGACCACAGGGCTTGCCGTACTCATTGGGTTGAACGGCTGTTCGACGATAGGTACCACCCGGCAGTCAGCGGTGCCGGTCGTGAGGACGGCCGAAGCGTCTCGACCGATCGTTTCCCAACCGGCTCCCTTGAGCCCCGGTGCCTTCGCAGATCGGTGCGCGGGTCTGCAGGCAGCCGGTCTGGCCTGGCCTGACGCATCGACAGTGGTGACGAGCGCGGTGATAAAGCCGGCGTCGGCGACCGTCATAGTCATTCCCGAACACTGCGAGGTCGTCGGCGCGATCGCCCGGCGGACGGGGGCTGGCGGGCAGACGTACCAGATCGGATTCCATATCCGCCTTCCCCGCGACTGGAACGGCCGCTTCCTGTTCCAGGGCGGCAGCGGATCGAACGGCGAACTCGGCGATGCCCTCGGCGGCCTGGCTCCGGGCGCGCCACCCGCGCTTGCCCGGGGTTACGCAGTGGTCAGTCAGGATTCCGGTCATGACAATCGGACCAACACCGATCCCGCAAAAGGCGGCGCGGTAGCCTTCGGCTTTGATCCCCAGGCGCGCGCCGACTATGGCGGCGCATCGCTGAAATCGACCACCGACGTCGCCAAGGCTGCGATCCGTTTCGTCTATCAGGCGGAGCCGAGCTTCTCCTATTTCGCCGGATGCTCAAAAGGGGGGCAGGAGGGCATGGTGGTGGCCCACCGTTGGCCGGACGCGTTCGACGGCGTCCTGGCCGCCGCCCCGGGGTTCGCCCTGCCTCGCGCTGCAGTCGCGGAGGCCTGGGACACCCAGACCTTCATGGCGCTCGCACCGGCGGGAGCGAGCAATGCCGCAGCACTTGCTTCCACCTTCTCGTCATCAGACCTGGCGCTGGTGAAGGAGGCAGTGCTGGATGCATGCGACGATCTGGATGGCGTCGATGACGGGCTCGTGGCCGCCTTCGCGCAGTGCAGTACCGCCCGCGTGCGTCCAGAACTGGATGTACGCACGTGCCGTGACGCCAAGACCGACGACTGCGTGACCCCCGCCCAGATCCACGCGCTCGAGCGCAGCATCGGGGGTCCGAAGACGTCCGCAGGGACATCGCTCTATTCGGATTGGGCCTGGGACGCCGGCATCGCCGCTCCCGGATGGCGAATGTGGAAACTGGGCGACCCGTCGATGCGCCCACCCGCCCTCAACGTGATCCTGGGCCTGCCGTCGCTGGCCGCCGTATTCTCCACGCCGCCTCGCAGCCTGGGCAGCATGGACCAGGCGATCGCCTATGCCCTGGATTATGATTTCGACCGCGATGCATCGGCGATCTACGCAACAGATGGCGACTTTCGTCGGTCCGCCTGGGACATGGTCTCCGCGCGCTCCCCGGATCTGGACGCCTTCCGCGCCCGCGGCGGCCGCATGATCGTACCCCACGGCGTGTCCGATCCCGTCTTTTCCATAAACGATACCTTGACCTGGTTTGGAGAGGTGGATTCCCGCACCCACGGCGAGGCCGACACTTTTGTCCGGGTCTTCCCGGTCCCGGGCATGAACCACTGCAACGGTGGCCCGGCGACAGACCAGTTCGACGCCTTCACCAGCCTGGTATCCTGGGTTGAAGAGGGAACGCCACCAGACGCGATCGCGGCGCGCTCGGGCGACAACACGCCGTGGCCCGGAAGAACGCGCCCCCGGTGTCCCTACCCGGCGATTGCCCGCTATGACGGCGAGGGCGACATTGAGGCGGCCTCAAGCTTTCACTGCGAGCGGCCTGCAAGCTGATGCCGGACTCGCTGCGGCGCTGACGTCCATGAAGAAAATCGTGAAGCGGCATGGTCGGGTGAGGGGGCTTTGTCAGCCCAAACAGATTGCCGTCGCCGGACCGCCGTCCTTGCCTCACCTATTGGCCAAGAGCACCAACCCGTTCCGCTACTTCGACAACTCGCCGGAGGTGATCCGGACGGTGGTGCTGATGTACGTGAAATACCCGCTGTCACTCCGCAACATGGAGGACCTGCTCGCTGAGCGCGGCATCGACATCTGCTACGAGACGGTTCGGCTCTGGTGGAACCGGTTCGGCCCGATGTTCGCCGCCGAGATCCGCAGGAAGCGGGTGCAGCGCATGCGCTCGTTCACCCATTGGCGGTGGCACCTCGACGAGGTCTACGTGCAGATCAACGGCGAGATGCACTACCTCTGGCGGGCCGTCGACCAGTAGGGTGAGGTGCTGGAATCCTTTGCCAGAAACACCAGGGACAAGGCGGCGGCGCTGACTTTCATGAATAAGATCATGAAGCGGCACGGTCGCGTGAAAGCAATCACGACCGACGGGCTCCGCTCCTACAAAGCTGCCATGAAGGAGGTCGGCAACGCTTCCAAACAGGAGATCGGCCTCTGGGCCAACAACAGGGTCGAGAACTCACACATGTCCTTCCGGCGACGAGAACGGGCCATGGTGAGGTTCTGGCAGATGAAGACACTGCAAAAATTCAGCTCCGTCCATGCCGGCTTCCACAACCACTTCAACCAGGACCGCCACCTCATCACTAGGGTCGGTACTTAATAGCGTTTAGCGGTGCCGGTGCAGGTCTGATTCAAGGCGTCTGGAAGGGAGCCTTGGATGCGCAAGGTTTATTGGTTGGACGATGAGGCGTGGGCCCGGATTGAGCCGCACTTGCCGCGTGGCCGTCGGGGCGCTCGACGGGTGGACGATCACCGTGTCATTTCCGGGATTGTCCATATGCTTCAATCGGGTGCGCGGTGGCGAGACTGCCCGCCCGAGTACGGGCCGTACACGACGGTCTACAACCGCTTCAATCGCTGGAGCCGACAGGGCGTCTGGCACGACATCTTCAAGGCCCTGACCGGCCACAGCGGAATCTACTCCTCGGCTTCGTCCTCGTCTCGTCCATCCGTCTGTGGATCAGGCATTTTGTCCACACAGCCTAGGCGGCGGTGCTGTTTCTCGAAATGGCGCTTGTGCGGAAAGCCGGTGCGGGCAACGACTGCTTTCGGGATGAAAGAATTCGACCGATCCCGCCCACTAGCAGACGCTACGAGATTCCGCTTTCGAGCGGTTCGCATACTGGCCGTTAGGTGCCAAGGGCAGAGGTGGGGGTACAACCGAGTCTGACTCAGGCCGTGTAAAACCCACGGAGCCGGCCCGGGCCGTGCGACGACTTACCGAAGTTTAGTTGTCAGCACCCCGTGACAACCTTGGCCTGATCAATATCGCTGATTCTCTTTGATCCGATGAGGGTCATTGCCACCCTCAATTCCTTCTCGAGTAGATCCAGCAAGGCCTCCACGCCCCTCTGTCCTCCGGCCGCGAGCGCATAGACGAAGGCGCGGCCCAGCATGACTGCATCGGCACCGAGCGCGAGGGCCCGCACCACGTCCAGACCGTTGCGGACGCCGG
>NZ_JBIIAY010000133.1:0-8060 GCF_044239655.1 Brevundimonas sp. | reverse complement strand
AAGGTCGCGGCGGCCTTCAAGATCATCACCGCCGACCCGGCCGTCCAGGGCATCCTGGTCAACATCTTCGGCGGCATCATGAAGTGCGACGTCATCGCCGAAGGCGTGGTCGCGGCGGTGAAGGAAGTGGGCCTGAAGGTGCCGCTGGTCGTCCGCCTCGAAGGCACCAACGCCGAACTGGGCAAGAAAATCCTGAACGAGAGCGGCCTGACCATCCAGGCCGCCGACGACCTCGACGACGCCGCCCAGAAGATCGTCGCGGCGGTGGGGTGATGCGGATCGGGGCGGCGATATTTGTCACCGCCCTTGGTCTCACTTCGGCCTGCCCTGCCGATGCCAGGGATGATCTATCGGCAGTCGGCCTGCTGCAGCGCGCGTGTTTCGATACGGGGCTGAACGCAAACAGTCTCGAGCGTATGGCTCGCGCTGGGCGCTGGCGCTCAACCTCGTCGACTCCAGATTTCCGTCGACCCGCTTGGGCGTTTGCCTACAGGGTGGGCGCTCATACCGTGATGTTGGCCCGCATCGCCACGGCGGGCGATGTTACCGAAAATGGAATAGGCACGGTTTGCACCGTCAACACAGAGCGGCCGCCGGCGCGCTGGCGCAGTGACATCGAGGCGCTCGCCGCCAGCCACGATCTGGATGACAGTTCAACGGCTGAGGTTCCTCCCGGATTTGCGCCCATCCAGGTCTGGAGCGGTCAAAATGGCTACACGCTGTCCGCCGCCTATCGCGCCTCGCCCGCCGCGCAATCGATGAGCCTCTCGCGGCAGGTCGTCACGGAATCTCAGGAACCGTCGCCCGCCGAGGAGCGATAGAGTGAGGTCGTTCCGAAAAGCCGTCCACGCACTCGCCCTTTTTGTAATCGCATCACCAGTCGCAGCGATCGCCCAGCAGCCGCCCACCCCCACCGACCTGATCGCCACCCTGAACACCGTCTGCGTTGCGGCCGGGGGCGACCCGGCGAGGGCGGCGGCGCTGGCGACGGAGGCGGGGTATTCGCCGGTGCCGGAGACCATGGTGCCGCGGCTGCGCAATGCGTCGGAACGCGCCGGCTTCATGCGATCGAGCGCGACCGACATCACCTTCGTGATGACTGGCCGGATGACGCGTCGGGTCGGGCGCGACACGGTGGTCATGGATTTCTGCGGCGTCAGCGCCCGGCCCACCGATCACCGCGCCCTCGATGCGACGCTGAGGCGGATGATGAATTTCGCCCCCATCCGCGCCGCGGGCCTGGAGGCCTATGCCTGGCTGCAGACGCCCGAGGGTCGCGCGCCGAGCCGCAGCCTGTCGGACGAACAGTTCGTCGCCATGGCCGCGACCGGTCAGATGCGTCTGGTGGCGCTGGATCGCTCCGGGCCGGGCTCGACCCTGATCTATTTCCGGCCCCGCCTCGACTGACCGGTCTCGACGAGCGAGCGCACACAGGCTATGTGTTACACATAACCCGTGTAGGCGCATGACCCGCAACCTGACCCTCGCCATCGACGACGACCTGCTCGACAAGGTGCGGGTGCTGGCGGCCATGAAGCGCACCAGCGTCAACGAGATGGTGCGCGGGTTCCTGGCCCGACTGGTCGAGCAGGAAAGCGAACACGACGAAGCCACCGAGGCCCTGCTGAAGCTGGCCCGCGAAAGCAAGGGCCGGATGGGTGACTGGCGGCCGGGCAGCCGGGACGAGATCTACAGCGGGGAACCTCGGTTTGATCGCGAGTACTGAGGTCTTCCTCGACACCAACGTGCTGATCTACGCCGCGCTCGGCTCCGTCGATGAGCCGGTCAAGTACGAGCGTGCGGTCGAGCTCCTGACGACGCGGTTCGGGACCTCGGGCCAGGTGCTCGCGGAATTTTACGTCAACGCACAACGCAAGGGATCCGTACCCCTGACCGCCGATGAGGCGAGGGAATGGGTTCTCCGTCTCTCCAAAAAGGCGTTCCAGCCGGTGGACTTCAACGTCATCCGCGCCGGGATAGAAACCGCCCGCCGCTATCAGTTGTCCTACTGGGACGGGGCCATCATCGCCGCCGCCGAACGGCTGGGCGCGCGCGTCCTCTATTCCGAAGACCTCAACCACGGGCAGACCTACGGGTCGGTCCGCGTCGAAAACCCCTTTCTCTCCGCCTGAACAAAGAAGCGAACCGCCATGTCCATTCTCGTCGACAAGAACACCAAGATCATCGTCCAGGGCCTGACCGGCAAGACCGGCGGCTTCCACACCGAACAGGCGCTGGCCTATCACGGGACCCAGATGGTCGCCGGCGTCCATCCGACCAAGGGCGGCACCAACTGGACCGGATCGCACGGCGAAAGCCTGCCGATCTATGCCTCGGTCGCCGAGGCCAAGGAGGCCACGGGTGCCGACGCCTCGGTAATCTACGTCCCGCCGTCGGGCGCCGCTGCCGCCATCATCGAGGCGATCGACGCCGAGATTCCCTTCATCACCTGCATCACCGAGGGCATCCCGGTGCTCGACATGGTCAAGGTCAAGCGTCATCTCGAAGGCTCCAGGTCGCGCCTGCTGGGCCCCAACTGCCCCGGCATCCTGACTCCGGACGAGTGCAAGATCGGCATCATGCCGGGCTCCATCTTCAAGAAGGGCTCGGTCGGCATCCTGTCGCGTTCGGGCACCCTGACCTATGAGGCGGTGTTCCAGACGACGAACGAGGGCCTGGGCCAGACCACGGCGGTCGGCATCGGCGGCGACCCGGTCAAGGGCACCGAGTTCATCGACGTGCTGGAACTGTTCCTGGCCGACCCGGAGACCACCTCGATCATCATGATCGGCGAGATCGGCGGCGGCGCGGAAGAAGAGGCCGCCCAGTTCCTGATCGACGAGGCCAAGAAGGGCCGCAAGAAGCCGATGGCCGGCTTCATCGCAGGCCGCACGGCGCCCAAGGGCCGTACCATGGGCCACGCCGGTGCCGTTGTCTCGGGCGGCAAGGGCGATGCGGAATCCAAGATCGCCGCCATGCAGGCCGCCGGCATCCGCATGTCGGAATCGCCCGCGCGTCTGGGCAAGACGCTTGTTGAGGTCTTGAAGGGCTAAGCAGCCCTTCAAGAGGCGCTCCTTCGGAGCGCGGCGCTAACGCTCGCGACGCGGTCGCTCGCTGCTTGAGCGCCACCTTGTTTGGACAGGTTTCGACAGGCTCGCTTCGGCGGGCCTGTCGTCATTGTGGGCCCTGAACGGAGGGCTCGCCATGATCGAACTGCTGGCTGCGCTGAGCATCGTGACCCAGGGGCCGCCGCCCCCACCGGCACCGCCGACCGATGTCAGGCTGGAGGCCTTCAGGGCCGCCTGCGTGCCGCACCGCCGCGACATCGAGGCGACGGCCGTGATGATGGCGGCCGACGGCTGGGCCATCGTGCCCGACGACGACCATCCCGAACTGATGGAGACCATGGGCAAGGCGCGGGCCGAGGCGGTCGATCCCGAGCTTCAGATGACGGCGACCTTCACCATCTGGGCCAGGGCGTTCGGCGACCGGAAATTCCACGTCGTCCTCAACCGCATCCACGCGGTCCTGCGCGAGGAAAAGGACGACGACGGCGACGGCGAGATCCAGGAGTGGGAGGATCGCGACGAGATGACCCTGCTGGGCTGCGGTCTGTGGGACTTCGACACGACCGAGCGGATACCGGCCTCAGCCGTTGACGCCTGGGTCGGGACGCCGGCGGTGGAGACCTTCGACCTGCCGGGCGAGATGATCGGCGGGACCTGGAACCTGTATCAGATCCTGCCGGGCACGGCCGACGTGAAGGTCGGTTTCATCCCCGAGGGCAGCGATTTCGAGGCCCGCACCGGCTTCTCGGGCGTGGCCATTTCCATGGGATCGGCGCCGAAAGACCCGGACGAACCGGAAGCGACGCCGGACGACGGGGCACACGATCACGCTGAGAAAGACGCCGACTGACCGGCGCTTCGGCATCGTTCGTTCGCCAATTCGGGGTCGAGGAGCCCGTGCGACACGAGCCGTTGCAATTTTTGCGGTGGGAAAGGGCATTTTCTATCCCTTTCGCCCCGGTTCGGTCATGACCCGTCAGGAAACAGCGCCTATATGAACCGCAGCTTCACGCAGATGTGACCGTGACGCTTGCCAAGATGCGAAAAAAGTCGGGACGACGAATACAATGGCGGACGATGCCGGTCGGCTGAACCAGGTCTTTGCCGAGACCAGCTTCCTCTACGGGGCCAACGCCGCCTTCATCGAGGGCCTGCACGAGCAGTGGGCCGCCGATCCGGCCTCGGTGACGCCGGAATGGCGCTCCTTCTTCGATCAGCTCAAGGACACGGCCGCGACGGTGACGGCGTCGGGCGCGGCCGGCGGCTGGGGTCGCGGGGCGATCCTGGAACCGACCGAGGAAACCGGCGTGTTCGACGGCGTCTGGCCGGCGCCCAAGCCCGATCCGAAGAAGCCTGGGCCCGTCGCCAAGACCGCCCCGGCCCCGGTCGAGGCCGCCCCGGTTCCTTCGGCCGACGCCATTCGCGCCGCCGCTCACGATTCGATCCGCGCCCTGATGCTGATCCGCACCTACCGGGTGCGGGGCCACCTGCATGCCAAGCTCGACCCGCTGGGCATCGAGCAGCCGATCCAGAATGCCGAGCTGACCCCGGAATTCCACGGCTTCGGGCCCGGCGACCTCGACCGCCCCATCTATCTGGACGGCGTTCTGGGGCTTCAGTACGCGACGGTCCGCGATCTGATGGCCATCCTGGAAAAGACCTACTGCGGTCCGATCGGCATCCAGTACATGCATATCGCCGAGCCCGAGGAAAAGGCCTGGCTTCAGCAGCGGTTCGAGGGCACCGACAAGTTCGATCGCACCACCTTTACCAGGGAAGGCAAGCTGGCCATCCTGAACAAGCTGATCGAGGCCGAAGGTTTCGAGCGCTTCAGCCACAAGCGCTTCCCCGGCACCAAGCGGTTCGGCCTGGACGGCGGCGAGGCCATGGTCCCGGCCCTGGAGCAGATGATCAAGCGCGGCGGGGCCCTGGGTGTCGACGAGATCGTCATCGGCATGGCCCACCGGGGCCGTCTGAACACCCTCGCGACCGTGATGGGCAAGCCCTACAAGGTCATCTTCCACGAGTTCCAGGGCGGCTCGGCCGTGCCCTCGGACGTCGAGGGTTCGGGTGACGTCAAGTATCACATGGGGGCCTCGTCGGACCGCGAGTTCGACGGCAAGAAGGTTCACCTGTCGCTGACCGCCAACCCCTCGCACCTGGAGATCGTCAACCCGGTCGTGCTCGGCAAGGCGCGCGCGAAACAGGCGTTCGACATCCGCGAGGCCAACGCCGGTCTGCCTGAGAGCCAGTGGGCGCTGGACCGCACCAAGGTCATGCCCCTGCTGATCCACGGCGATGCCGCGTTCGCGGGCCAGGGCGTGGTCGCCGAATGCTTCGCCCTGATGGGGCTGAAGGGCTACCGCACCGGCGGGACGATGCATTTCGTCATCAACAACCAGATCGGCTTCACGACCAGCCCGCGCAACTCGCGCTCGACGCCCTATTGCTCGGACGTCGCCCTGATGGTCCAGGCACCGATCCTGCACGTCAACGGCGACGATCCCGAAGCGGTCGTCTTTGCCGCCAAGGTGGCCACCGAATTCCGCCAGAAATTCCACAAGGACGTGGTGGTGGACATGTTCTGCTACCGTCGATACGGCCACAACGAAGGCGACGACCCGACCTTCACCCAGCCCCTGATGTATTCCAAGATCCGGGCCCTGTCCTCGACGCGCGAGATCTATGCGCGCCAACTGGTCGGCGAGGGTGTCCTGTCCCAGGCCGAGGCTGATGCCCTGGTCACGAAGTTCGAGGCCTGGCTGGACGAACAGTTCGAGGCCGGAAAGACCTTCCAGGCCGACAAGGCCGACTGGATGGACGGTCAGTGGAAGGGCGTGGGTCACGCCGAGGACGACGAGCGTCGCGGCAAGACCGAGGTCCCGGCCGAGAAGCTGCGCGACTATGGCCACCGCCTGACGACCATTCCGAACTCGATCGACATGCACAAGACGCTCAAGCGCGTCATCGAGGCGCGTCGCGAAGCGATCGACACCGGCAACATCGACTGGGCTACGGCCGAGAGCCTGGCCTTCGCCTCCCTGCTGGACGAGGGCTTCCCGATCCGCCTGTCGGGTCAGGACTCGGTGCGCGGCACCTTCTCGCAACGCCACTCGGGCATCATCGATCAGACGACCGAGGAGCGCTACGTCCCGCTCAACAACCTGCGCGAGGGCCAGTCGCATTTCGAGGTCATCGATTCGGCCCTGTCGGAAGAGGCGGTGCTGGGCTTCGAGTACGGCTATTCCCTCGCCGACCCCAACACCCTGGTGATGTGGGAAGGCCAGTTCGGCGACTTCGTGAACGGGGCCCAGGTCGTCATCGACCAGTTCATCACATCGGGCGAACGCAAATGGCTGCGGATGAGCGGCCTGACCATGCTGCTGCCGCACGGCTATGAGGGACAGGGGCCGGAACACTCTTCGGCCCGCCTCGAGCGGTTCCTGCAACAGTGCGCCGAGGACAATATCCAGGTCGCCAACTGCACCACCCCGGCCAACTATTTCCACATCCTGCGTCGCCAGATGCAGCGGCCGTTCCGCAAGCCGCTGGTCATCATGACGCCCAAGAGCCTGCTGCGGCACAAGAAGGCGGTGTCCTCCGTCGCCGACATGGCCGAGGGTTCGTCCTTCCACCGCGTCCTGCACGACGACGCCCAGACCCGCCCCGAAATCTCGGGCATCAAGATCAAGGCCGACAAGGACATCCGCCGCGTCGTCCTGTGTTCGGGCAAGGTCTATTACGACCTGCTCGACGTGCGCGAGAAGAAGGTCGCGGCCGGCGAACCCTGCGACGACGTCTATCTGCTGCGGCTGGAACAGTTCTATCCTTGGCCGATGAAGTCGGTCTCGACTGAACTGGCCCGCTTCCCCAATGCCGAACTGGTCTGGTGCCAGGAAGAGCCCAAGAACATGGGGGGCTGGACCTTCGTCGATCCCTGGCTCGAGCTGACGCTCGACAAGCTGAAGATCAAGGCCAAGCGGGCCCGTTACGTCGGTCGCCCGGCCTCGGCCTCGACCGCCGCCGGTCTGATGAGCCGCCACCTCAAGGAACTGAAGGCCTTCACCGACGAAGCCTTCGCCTGATCGACCGTCCCGGATGACGGCCTGGCCGTTTCCGGGATGACAAATGACCGCCCCGGCTCCCCTTAGGGGCGAGCTTGCCCTATATACCGCCACGCCCGAAACGACCGGAACCTTCCCATGGCCGACATCCTGACCCCCACGCTCGGTGAATCCGTCGCCGAGGCCACCATCGGCAAATGGACCAGGAAGGTCGGCGATCCGGTCAAGAAGGACGAGGTCCTGGTCGAGCTGGAGACCGACAAGGTCTCGCTGGAAGTCGTGGCCCCCGCTGACGGCGTCCTGTCCGACATCAAGGCCGCAGACGGCGACACCGTGGTTCCCGGAACGGTTCTGGGTGTGGTGACCGAGGGTGCCGCCGCCTCGGCGCCCGCTGCCGCCGCTCCCGCCAAGGCGTCTCCGGCCACCGCCGTTCCCGCCACACCGGCTGCGCCCGCTGCCGTGCCTGCGCCCGCCGCCGCCGCCGCTTCGGGCGGTTCGGTCTCGATCGCCGTCCCGACCATGGGCGAGAGCGTCGCCGAGGGCACGATGGGCAAATGGCTCAAGGCCAACGGCGAGGCCGTGAAGAAGGACGAGGTCCTGGTCGAGATCGAGACCGACAAGGTCGCGGTCGAGGTATCGGCACCCGCCGACGGCGTCCTGACCATCTCGGCCGACGAAGGTTCGACCGTGACGCCGGGCCAGAGCATCGGCTCGATCGCCGCCGGTGCCGGTGCGGCCGCTGCGGCTCCCGCCGCCGCGCCGTCCGCCTCCGCCAACGCGGGTTCGGCCCAGATCAAGTCGGGCGGTGCGACCCTGTCGCCCGCCGTCCAGCGCGTGGTGACCGAGAACAACCTCGATCCCAAGACCATCGCCGCCACGGGACCCAAGGGCAACATCACCAAGGGCGACGCCCTGGCCGCCGCCGCTG